>NZ_JBHXJG010000113.1:0-23117 GCF_042723425.1 Streptomyces sp. NPDC058375
CGCGCGAGCACCCCCGGCCGGCCCTGTTGCGGGTGTGCCTAGTTGGTGGTGAGTGTCAGCCCGTAGTAGCGGAGGGTGTCGTCGAGCGGCTGGAAGTACGAGGAGCCGCGCGAGTTGACCCCGCCGGTGCACTGCTGGTCGGTCGGGCCGCCGGAGGTCATGCCCTGGGCCTGGTTCCCGGAGATGTACGCGCCGCCGCTGTCGCCGCCCTCGACGCAGACGCTGGAGGTGGCCAGGCCGCTGACGACGGTGTCGGGGCCGCCGTTGAGGTCGATGTAGGTGACGGTGTTGTTGTAGGAGCCGATCCTGCCGCAGGTCCAGCCGGTGGTGGCGCCGGACTTGCAGACCGCGGCGCCGGACGAGGCGCGGGCGCCGCCCCGGACGGCGACCGGGCTGCTGTTCCCCCAGGTGCCGACGCTGGTGGTGATCGAGTGGCCGGAGTTGACGGTCGCGATGCCCATGTCGACGCTGCGGGTGCCGAGCGCGTAGCGGGTCTTGTAGCCCTGGGCGAAGGCGGCCCCGTCGTAGCGCAGGGTGTTCGTGACGCAGTGGCCGGCGGTCACCAGGTACTGCCTGCCGGCGCTGTCCCGGGCGCCGTAGCCGACGGAGCACCACTGGGTGGTGTTGTTGAACGTCATCTTGCTGCCGGGGTAGATCGCGGCCTTGGCCTCCAGCTTCTCCTGGCCCCGCACGATCCGGACGGCGGAGCCGTGCTCGGCGGCCTTGGCGAGGAACGCCTTGGCGGCGGCTCCCCGGTCGTTGTTGACCTTGACGGTCACCTGGTCGGCGGGCAGGTCCACGGACCAGGCGACCACGCCGGAGGGGGTCTTGGCGGCGGCGGCCCGGTCCAGCCCGGCCTTGATTCTGTCGAGTGCCGCCTGGCCTCTGGCGGCCACCCGGGCGTCGAGGCCGGCCTTCTCGATCCGGGCCGCCTCGGCCTGGTCGCCGGCGTTGACGGTCAGCTCGCCGGAGGCGTCGAAGAACGCCCCGTCGCCGGATATACCGCGCTTCTGCAGACCGGCGAGCTTGGCCTGCTGGGCGTCCTGCCGGTCCAGCCGGTCCACCGCGGCCTTCTCGCTCACACCGAGCGATGCGGCCAACGCCCGTACCATCTCGGGCTGGTAGCGGGGGGTGGGTGCCACGTCCTGGGCCTGCGCCATGGTCTGCGTTCCCAGGACCGTGGAGGCCGAGAGCACGACGCCTGCGGCGGCAAGACAGAACTTACGAGAGTTGCGCACGCTGATTCCTTCCGGATGACAGCCGGAGACCCGTATGGGGGGTGAAGCGCCGGGCCCCGGCCGACGGCGAGTTCAGAACTCGCCGCGAGCCGAACTATTGAGGCCCGGCGTCCGCCGGGATACCCGGAGCGGCGCATTCACGGATACGCAGATAATGCGAGGGCGGCCTCGGGGCCTCGAAGCGCCTCAGAGCCGGCTGAGTTCCCACAGGCGCCAAACGGCGTCCTCGGCGAGCCGGTGCCCGCCCAGGACGGTGGACCGCGTCACCACCTGGCGCTGTCGGTGCCAGACCGGGATCAGGGGAGCGTCCTTCGCGATCGTGTCCTGGACCGCCCGGAACCGCTGCATGGCCTTGCTGCGATCGGTGAACCGCTGGGTGTCCCTGATGGCGTGGTCGACCTCGGCCGACGTGTAGCCGTTGCCCAGGACGTTGCCGGTCCCCACCAACGGCTGGACGAAGGTGTCCGCGTCGGGGAAATCAGGCATCCACTGGTAGAGGTGGACGTCGAAGTCGCCCTTCAGGCACCGCTTCTGGTACGTGGTGAAGTCCCGCTCCTCGACCAGCTCGACCCGGAACAGGCCGTCCTTCTCCCACTGCTCCTTCAGTACGCGCGCCTCGACGGCGGCGATACCGGTCTGGTGGCCGAGTCTGATGCGCACCGGGGTGGTGAGGCCGGCGGAGCGCAGGCGCTGCGCCGCGTACGTGGGATCCGCCTCCGGGTAGCGGTCGAAGAACGCCGTGCTGTGTCCGACGACGCCCTGCGGGACGAGTGAGTACAGCGGCGTCACCGTGTGCTCGAACACCTCGCTCGCCAGATGCCCCCGGTCGATGAGTGCGGCGAGGGCCCGGCGGGTCTCGGCATGCCCCAGCGGTTTGTGCGGGGAGCGCAGGTTCAGCACGAGATAGTGCGCCTCGGCGCTGTCCCCGGCGGAGAGGCGCACGTCCGTGTCGCCGGGGTCGATCTCCGCGAGGGTCGCGGCCGGGAGTCCCGCGTAGGCGATGTCGACCGTTCCGGCGTTCCAGGCCTCCTCGACGTTCTGCGCCGTCTCGAAGTAGTGGACCTCGACCGCGACCCCCCGCTTGGTCACGGCGCCCCTGTACGCGCCGTTCGGTTTCAGGGTGATCGATTTCCCGGCGGTGTAGGACGCGATGACGTAGGGCCCCGACCCCGAGGCGCTCTTCTCCGCCCGCAGCCGGTTGGACGGGAACTCCGCCGGGTCGACGATGGACCCCGCCCCCGTGGCGATCTTCGACGGCCAGGTGGCATCCGCGGTCGCGAGGTTGAACGTCACGTGGGAACCCCGGACGTCCACGGAGAGGAGGTTCGCGAACAGCGGTCCCGGCCCGAGCGGATCCCGGATGCGCAGAATGCGTTCGAACGACTTCTTCACCGCGGTGGCCGTGACGGGTTTCCCGTTGGAGAACGTCAGGTCGTCACGGAGCTTGCACCGGTACGTGGTGAGTGCGGGGCCGGTGAATTCACAGGACTCGGCCGCGTCGGGCTTCGGGGTGGGCGACCCGGCCTCGAAGGTGAGGAGGTTCTGATAGATGTTGTTGAAAACGGCCCAGGATCCGGCGTCGTACACTCCGGCGGGGTCCAGCCCCGCCAGAACACTGGACGTCCCGATGACGATGGGCTTTTCGTTCGCGGTCTCGGCCGGAGATAACTGGCAGCCGCTGGCGAACAGAAGTGCGAATGATCCTGCCGCGGTTCCGAGGCGGATGAATTTCATGGAGGTGCTCATGCTTCCCTTGGTCATGGGCATGGCAATGCTGGTGTCGGTGGATGGAACCTAGTGACAGAGCGTGCGCATTTTTATCCGTAGGCGTGAATCACGGATACGGCGTCGTGCGCACCGCCCGGCCCGCTCCGCCACCGGTCCCGCCGGATGTGCGGTGAACGTGGCCGAGCCGCCCGGGGAACACCGGGACGCGTAAGGGAGGCGTAGGGGATACGTATAGGTGATCGGGCCGTTCCGGATATTGCCGGCCGGGCGCAGCTCGTACGTTGGGAGAACCTGTCAGCGGTGGATCCGAGGCAAGGGAACTCAGCCCTGCCGGCGCGCATCCGTCGCAGCCCGTGCCGGTCGTGCGGGAAACCGCGACACCGAGGAGATGGCGTCATGGCCGAGCTCTACTTCCAGGTCAATGTCCCCACCCGGAACTCCGTGCAGCCCGAGCGGTGCGGCCTGCACGTCTTCACCGGGTCCGCCGAGACCGAGTCGGACGCGCTGCGCATCGCGCGCGAGGCGTGCGACGCTGCGGTCGCCGCACAGAAGGCGGGCTGCGCCATCCCGCGCCGGCGCCCGGACGGCTGGGGGGCACGCGGGGTACGTTCCGGTTGGGTGTTCGACTGGCCCGCCGCGACCGTGGCCGTCTGGCGGCACGACCGGAGCTTCTGGGCCGACCGGTCGTTTCTGCCCGTGGGGGACGGGCGCCCCGGGAACGTCCCGTAGCGCGGCCCCTGCCCCAGGGGTGACCGTCAGAGCCGGTGGGCGAGGTCGCGGCGGGAGAGCGCGCCGGTCTTCCGCATGGCCCCGGCGATGTGCTGCTCCACGGTCCGCGGGGAGAGGTGCAGGGTCGCGGCGATCTCCCGGTTGGTGAGCCCGGACGACGCGAGCTGTGCGACCTCCGCCTCCCGGGGGGACAGCTGGTCGGAGTGCGAGGGACGCCCGGGAGGGCGGCCCTTCTTGGCTGGCTGCCGGGTGCGCAGCAGGGCCCTGGCCCGCGTCGCGTCCCAGACGGCGCCCAGGTCGGTGAAGTGCTGGGCGCAGGTCTCCAGTTCGGCGATGGCCGACGCGGTGGCGGTGGGGTCGGAGGCCGGGGCCGCCGACGCGGCGGTGCCCTGGCCGGCCACGACTGCCCGGAGCTCGCCCTCCCCGGCCCCACCCGCCTCGCCCTCCCGGGGCTCGCCCGCCTCGGCCTCTTCCGAGGGGTCCGAGGGGTCCGCGGGGTCAGAGGCGTCCGCGGCGTCCGCCGCCAGCACGCAGCGCCCGGCGCCCTCGGTGGTCAGCGCCTGGCTGTAAGGGCGGGGGAGTTCCGCATAAGCCGCCGCCGCCTTCCGGTACGACTCCGCGGCCGCCAGCAGACCGCCCGGCCGCCCCTGGGCCAGCGCCTCGCTCTCCGCGAGTACGGCCCGGCTCCAGACCAACGCGGCCCTGGCGGCGGGCGCGTCCCGCTCCCCGAGGCCCTGGGCGAAATCCCGGACCATGGCGTGCGCCGCGGCCGTGTCGCCCGCGCGCGCCAGCGCCTCCACGGCCCACGGCGCGAGCTCCGCCGCCCAGGGCCACACCCCCTTCTCGGCCACCACCGCCCAGGCCGCACGGGCCTGCTCCGCCGCGGCGGCCACCTCCTGGCGGGCCAGCGTCAGACGGATCACGGCGCCGGCCGCCGTCGCCCCCAGGGGCACCGGCAGGTTCTCCGTCCCGAACGTCCCCCGCTGGGACAGCCAGGACCTGGCCTCCGCCCAGTCCCCCTGGGCGACGGCGAGCAGGCCGCGTACGACATAGGCGTCGGAGGAGAGGAACGGCATGTCCGCGGTGTCGGCGATGAACTCCTCGCACCGTGCGGCCAGACCCAGCCACTGACCGGTCCACCACTCCTGGAGCAGCCGCGTCCCCGACGCACTGTGTTCCGTGTACGGCGAACCGCTGCGCGCGGCCAGTTTGCGCCCCTCCGTCAGCAGGCCGTCCACGCGCCCGTAGAAGCCGAGCCAGACCGCGGAGTCCGCCGCGTTGCACAGACCGCGTGCCGCCTGCCGGGCGCACGCGGGGTCCGTGCTCTTCACGGGCAGCCGCCGCACCAGGTCCCACGCTTCGGGGTCGGCCCAACTCATCGCGAGCCCCACGTGGTTGGCCAGCACCGCCGTACGCATCGCCTCGTCCCCGTTGTCGTCCGCGGCGGCCATGGCCTTGATCAGCCAGCCCCGGTGGACGTCGAGGGAAGCGCCCGGCCAGTAGGGGGTGACCAGCGCCGCCATGGCCCGGGCGGCCAGCACGGACCGGACCTCGCGCAGTTCGGCGGCGGCGATCTCCAGCACCCGCCAGCCCTCGGCGAACCGGCCCATCTGGTTGGAGAGCATCAGCCCCAGGTCGAGCCGCAGCTCCCCGCGTACGGCCGGGGGCAGGGCCGCGTCCTGCACGATCTGCGCGAGCACCTCCACGGTCTGGTCCGAGCGCAGCCCGGTCACCGCGTTCCGGGCCAGCAGCGGCGCCAGCCGGGCCCGGGCCTGCGGGGAGATGCCGGGTGCGGCGAGCGTCCGCTCCAGGAGGGTGATCGCCTCCTGGTGCCGGCCGGACGCCGCCGCCGACTCGGCCGCCTTCTCCACCGCCCGCAGCCACCTGCGGTACTCGCCCGCCGCCCGGTGGTGCTCGCCCACGGCGGCCCAGGCCACGGGCTGTCTGCGGCTGAGCGCGGCCGCCGCACGACGGTGCAGATCCTGCCGTACGGGACCGGGCACGGTGGCGCGTACGGCCGACGCGACCAGCGGGACGGCGAAACCGTAGCGGCCCTCGCCCAGCTCGGCCAGTGCCGCGCTCTCCAGGGCCCGCAGCAGCGCGTCGCTCCCCGGTACGGCCCCGAGCCCCGACACCGCGATCAGCTCGTCACGGGCTGCGGGCCCGTCCAGGACGGCGGCCGCCCAGACCAGCGGCCGGTGCGCCGAGGACAACGTGTGCGTACGGCTCAGTGCCAGCTCCGCCGGCCGGGCCGGCACCCCGGCCGCGGCCACCTCGGCGGCCGTGCCGGTGAAGGCCGGCCGCTGTTCCCGCAGCAGGGCCAGCAGGTCGACGACCGCCCGGGGCACCCCACCGGTCCGCTCGTGCAGCGCCCCCACGGCCTCGGCCGTACAGCCGCTCTCGCCCAGCACCTGCGCGGCCGCCTGCCGGACGCGTTCCTCGCCCCAGGGCGCCAGCCGGTCCCCGAGCACCGTCAGCCGGAACGGATACGTCATGGCCGAACCGCCCAACGGCAGCCCGGGGGCGGAGAGTTCCTCGGGGCGGTAGGTCACGGCGGCCGCCGACCCCGGCTCCAGCCCCGCCAGCACCCGGCGCAGCCGCCGCAGCTCGTCCTCGCCCGCCCGGTGGACGTCGTCCACCAGCAGCAGGGTCGGCTCCCGCCAGAATCCGTCCTCCTCCGGCTGCCCGCCGTCGACGCCGCACCGCCACCACAGGCGGGCCACCTCCGGCGTCCGGGGCAGGCCGGCCAGTTCTCGCAGCAGATGACTCTTGCCCAGCCCGGCGGAGCCTTCGACGAACAGCAGCACCGGTTCGGCGTCCCGGTCGGCGAGAGCGCGTGCGAGGGACCGCAGAGCAGAACCACACATCGCGATCACGTCACCCTCGCTCTCCGTCGCCCGGGGCCCGGACCCACCACAGTGATGCCTCGCCGGGCCGGCCGCACCTCTTCTTCACGGAAGGTCGCCGACAGTCACGTTCCGTGCGCGTCGCGCGTACATGCGTACATGCGGATGCCCGGGCGTACGGAAGGCCCCTCGGCGAAAACGACGCGCAGCGGAGCACGCTCGGCCGACTGCTGACCCGCAGGGCGCAGTGCCCCTCCGGCTGGGACCTCGAAGGGCGACGCGCGCGGGTTCCTTCCGCAAGCCCGGTCACCGCGGCCCGAAGCTATGCCATCCCCGCGCTCCGGTTACATCCGGGGAGCCCGATCCACGGATACCTGATCAATTGCTCCGCCCGCCCGGGCGGCACCGCGTGTCAGCGATCCGTATGAACGCGTCGGCGGCCGTCAAGGTCGCGTCAGGTGGCAGGGCCGTGCGTGCCGGGGTGGGCATAGCTTCGACGTCGCGCGCTTCGGTCTGGACGACCTGTCCGTCTGGCCGGCGTCCACCGCCCGCCTTCCGCAGGGGCACGTGAGCGTCGGCGGGGTCTCACTCGTCGACATGGCCGACCGTTTCGACACCCCCGCCTACGTCCTGGACGAGGAGGAGATACGCGCGCGGTGCCGGACGTACCGAGCGGCGTTTCCCCAGGCCGATGTGGTGTACGCGGCCACGGCGTTCCTGTCCCGGGCGGTGGTGCGGTGGATCGACGAGGAGGGGCTCGGGCTGGACGTCTGTTCCGCCGGTGAACTCGAACTCGCGGTCACGGCCGGATTCCCGCCCGAGCGGATGGTGCTGCACGGCAACGCGAAGACGCCGCGCGACATCGGGACGGCGCTGCGGCTCGGCGTCGGGCGGATCGTCGTCGACAGTCCGTCGGACAGAAGTTCGGCCTGTCCCTCACCGACGGATCGGCCCAGCACGCCTTCGCCCGGGTGCTCGGTCAGCATCAACTCGAACTTTGGGCCGCCCGCCGGTCGTCGCCGTGCACGACGGCACGGCACGTCTGCTGATCCGACGCGAGACACAGGAGGACTTCCGGCGGCGCGACATCGGCGCCTGAGGGTTGTCGGGAACGGTTCACGCCCGTCCCTCTCCGTGGTGCGAGCGAAACGCTTCGTGAGCGCCTGCCGGTCTGTCGCGTCAGACGGGCGTCAAGGGTTTCCCGGAATTCGTATGGGGCCCGTCAAGGTGGCTTATCCCCGGGCCGAATCCGAGGTTTGCTCATATCGGCCGTTCGGCCGATTCCCTTCCTCACGTCAATCAGGAGCTCACGATGGCCGATCTGGCCTTCGTCGTCACCACGGTCGCGGTATTCGCACTGGTGGCTTTCATCGCCCGGGGGGTGACCAAGCTGTGACCGCCGAGAACATCGTCGGCCTTGTCGTGGCCGTGTCCCTGCTGGGGTATCTCGTACTGGCCCTCCTTTACCCGGAGAGGTTCTGAGCGCCGATATGAGTTCCCAGACCGCTGGTGCGCTCCAACTCATCGCCCTGATGGCCGCACTCGCCCTCGCGTACCGTCCGCTGGGCGATTACATGGCCAAGGCCTATTCCTCCGAGAAGCACTACAAGCCGGAGAAGTGGATATACAAGGTAATCGGCGCCAATCCGGCCGCCGAAATGCGCTGGCCCGCCTATCTGCGCGGAGTGCTCGCCTTCTCGGCGGTGAGCGTCCTCTTCCTGTATCTGATGCAACGGGTACAGGGATCGCTGCCCGGCTCGCTCGGATTCTCCTCGATCGACCCGGACCAGGCGTTCAACACCGCCGCTTCCTTCGTCGCCAACACCAACTGGCAGTCGTATTACGGCGAACAGGCCATGGGCCACGTCGTGCAGACCGGCGGCCTCGCGGTGCAGAACTTCCTGTCCGCCGCCGTCGGCATGGCCGTCGCGGTGGCGCTCGTACGGGGCTTCGCCCGCTCCCGTACCGGTGAACTCGGCAACTTCTGGGCCGACCTGGTACGCGGCACCGTCCGCATCCTGATCCCGATCTCGGTGATCGGCGCGATCGTGCTGGTCGCCTGCGGGGCGATACAGAACTTCTCCGGCATCCACCAGGTCGGACAGTTCATGGGCGGCACACAGGAGTGGAACGGCGGCGCGGTCGCCTCCCAGGAGGCCATCAAGGAGCTGGGCACCAACGGCGGTGGCTACTTCAACGCCAACTCCGCCCATCCCTTCGAGAACCCGAACCCCCTCTCCAACCTCTTCGAGATCTTCCTCATCCTGCTGATCCCGTTCGCGCTGACGCGGACCTTCGGCCGGATGGTCGGTTCGCTGAAGCAGGGGTACGCGATCCTCGGCGCGATGGCCGTCATCTGGATCGGCTTCACGGCCCTGATGATGTGGACCGAATTCGCCCACCGAGGGCCCGCGTTCGAGATCGCGGGCGGGGCCATGGAGGGCAAGGAGACCCGCTTCGGGATCGCCGGCTCGTCGATCTTCGCGGTCGCCACGACGCTGACCTCGACCGGCGCGGTGAACTCCTTCCACTCCTCGTACACCGGGTTCGGCGGCGGCATCACGATGCTCGGCATGCAGCTCGGCGAGATCGCGCCCGGCGGTGTCGGCTCCGGCCTCTACGGCATGCTGATCATGGCGATCATCGCCGTGTTCATCGCCGGTCTGATGGTCGGCCGCACCCCGGAGTACCTCGGCAAGAAGATCGGCACCCGGCAGATCAAGCTCGCCGCCTGCTACATCCTCGTCACCCCGGCCCTGGTGCTCGGCTTCACCGCGGTCGCGATGGCCCTGCCGACCCCCGCCGACTCGATGACGAATTCCGGCGCACACGGCTTCTCCGAGATCCTGTACGCCTACACCTCCGGAGCCAACAACAACGGCTCCGCCTTCGCCGGACTCAACGCCGACACCCAGTGGTTCAACTCGACCATCGGCATCGCGATGCTGCTCGGCCGGTTCCTGCCGATGGTGTTCGTCCTCGCCCTGGCCGGTTCGCTCGCCGAGCAGAAGCCGGTCCCCGAGACGGCGGGCACGCTGCGCACCGACAAGCCGCTCTACGCGGGGCTGCTCGTCGGCACGATCCTCATCATCACCGGACTCACCTACTTCCCGGCCCTCGCGCTGGGCCCGCTTGCCGAAGGGCTCGCCTCATGAGCACCGTCACCCCTACCCGCGCTCCGCACGGAGACATCCCGCCGGCCGGCGGCCACGGGACCGCCAACCGTGTCGGCAGCGGACTCTTCGACCCGCAGCAGCTCCTCAAGTCGTTCCCGGACGCGCTGCGCAAGCTCGACCCGCGCGTGATGATCAAGTCGCCCGTGATGTTCGTCGTCCTGGTCGGCTCGGTAGTCACCACCGCGCTCGCGGTCACGGACCCGACCGACTGGTTCGGCTGGGCGATCACCGCCTGGCTCTGGCTGACCACGGTCTTCGCCAACCTCGCCGAGGCGGTCGCCGAGGGCCGGGGCAAGGCCCAGGCCGACACCCTGCGCCAGGCCAAGAGCGGCACCGTCGCCCGCCGCGTCATCGGCACGGACGAGGAACGGGTCGCGGGGACGGACCTGCGCATCGGCGACTTGGTGGTCTGCGAGGCCGGAGACGTCATCCCCGGCGACGGGGACGTGGTCGAGGGCGTCGCCTCCGTCGACGAATCCGCGATCACCGGCGAGTCCGCCCCGGTCATCCGCGAGTCCGGCGGCGACCGCTCGGCCGTCACCGGCGGTACGAAGGTGCTGTCCGACCGCGTCGTCATCAGGATCACCACCAAGCCGGGCGAGACCTTCATCGACCGGATGATCAACCTGGTCGAGGGCGCCTCCCGGCAGAAGACGCCCAACGAGATCGCCCTGAACATCCTGCTGGCGTCCCTCACCATCGTCTTCCTGCTCGCCGTGGTCACCCTGAAGCCCTTCGCGATCTACGCGGGCGCCGACGACCAGACCTCGCTGATCGTGCTCGCGGCGCTTCTCGTCTGTCTGATCCCCACCACCATCGGGGCCCTGCTGTCCGCGATCGGGATCGCCGGCATGGACCGCCTCGTCCAGCGCAACGTCCTGGCCATGTCCGGGCGCGCGGTCGAAGCCGCCGGCGATGTCTCCACGCTGCTCCTCGACAAGACCGGCACCATCACCCTGGGCAACCGGCAGGCCGCCGAATTCCTGGCGGTCAAGGGCGTCCAGGAAGCCGAACTCGCCGACGCCGCCCAGCTCTCCTCGCTCGCCGACGAGACCCCGGAAGGCCGGTCGATCGTCGTGCTGGCCAAGGAGAAGTACGGGCTGCGGGAGCGCGACCGGGGCGAGCTGACCGGTGCCGCATGGGTGGCGTTCACCGCGCAGACCCGGATGTCGGGCGTCGACCTGGACGGGCGCAAGGTCCGCAAGGGCGCCACCGGTTCCGTCGTGGCATGGGTGAAGGAGCGGGGAGGGAGTGTCTCCGAGGACGCGCAGGCGCTCACGGACCGGATCTCCCAGGCCGGCGGTACGCCGCTGCTGGCGGCCGTGGAAGACGCTCGTGGCCCGAGGGTTCTCGGAGTGATCCATCTCAAGGACGTGGTGAAGGAGGGCATGCGGGAGCGGTTCGACGAACTGCGCCGCATGGGCATCAAGACGGTCATGATCACGGGTGACAACCCGCTGACCGCGAAGGCGATCGCCGAGGAGGCCGGGGTCGACGACTTCCTGGCCGAGGCGACGCCCGAGGACAAGATGGCCCTCATCAAGCGGGAACAGGCCGGCGGCAAGCTCGTCGCGATGACCGGCGACGGGACCAACGACGCCCCCGCCCTGGCCCAGGCCGACGTCGGCGTCGCCATGAACACCGGCACCTCGGCCGCCAAGGAGGCCGGCAACATGGTCGACCTCGACTCCAACCCCACCAAACTCATCGAGATCGTCGAGATCGGCAAGCAACTCCTCATCACCCGGGGAGCGTTGACCACCTTCTCCATCGCCAACGACGTCGCGAAGTACTTCGCGATCATCCCCGCCATGTTCGCCGTGGCGTACCCGTCGCTGGACAAGCTCAACATCATGGGCCTGGCCTCGCCCGAGTCCGCGATCCTGTCAGCCGTCATCTTCAACGCGTTGATCATCGTCGCGCTGGTGCCGCTCGCCCTAAAGGGCGTCCGCTACCGGCCCGCGAGCGCGGACAAGATGCTGCGCCGCAACCTCGGCCTGTACGGACTCGGCGGCATCGTCGCCCCGTTCATCGGCATCAAGCTCATCGACCTGCTCCTCTCCTCCATCCCCGGAATCGGCTGATCCGCCATGACCGACAACACCGTCAGCAGCACGGCGCGCGTGCTCGGAGCAGGGCTGCGAGCCCTGCTCGTCCTGACCCTCGTCTGCGGGGTCATCTACCCGCTCGCCGTGACCGGGGCCGCCCAGGCCCTGTTCCACGACAAAGCCAACGGCTCCGAACTCAAGGACGCAAACGGCCAGGTGGTCGGCTCCTCCCTCATCGGCCGGCGCTACGACCTCCCGCCGAAGGACGGCGAGGAGTCACCCGCCCCCGACCTGAAGTGGTTCCAGCCGCGCCCCTCCAACGGCCTCGGCAGAAACAGCGTCAACACCCAGTACGCCCTGCTCCTCTCCGGCGCCACCAACCGCTCCGGCGACAACGAGGAGCTGATCCAGTGGGTGAAGGACGCCAAGGCGGCCGTGGTGAAGGACAACTCCACCGCCACGTACAAGGTGAACCCCGCCGACATCCCGCCCGACGCCGTCACGTCCTCCGGCTCCGGCCTGGACCCGGACATCTCACCCGCGTACGCCGAACTCCAGGTCCACCGGGTCGCCGAGCGGAACGGCCTCGACGTCAAGGAGGTCGAGGACCTGGTCGCCGACCACACCACCGGCCGCCTGCTCGGCTTCATGGGCGAGCCCCGGGTGAACGTCCTGGAGCTGAACACCGCGCTCAGGGACCGCACCCAGGACTGATGGAGCCGAGCCCGGGGCAGTGCGGGCCGGCCAGGAGGGCTCGGCGGATGCGGTGATCGTGCTGCCCCCGGCGATCTTCAGACGATGTCGTCGCCGTTCTCGTCCACGAGGCCGAGCCGCAGCGACGCCACGATCTCGTCCACCCGCTGGGCGTTCTCCTCCGTGAGCCGGATCTTCTCCCACGTCGCCGTCACCACGACCAGGCTCCGCATGCCGGGCGGGAACACCGCGTACCGCACGAACTCGGTGGTGCGGCGGCCGAGACCGAGCATGCGCCTGATCTTCAGGGTCGCCCGGACCCGCGTCGCCGGGCCCGCTGGCAGCTCCAGGCTCGTCACCTCCGGCTCCCCGGCCACCACGCCGTTCTCCCACTCCAGGAGAAGCGGAACAACCTCCTCCGCCGTGGGACGCGGCACGCCCTCGTCGCCGTACGAGTCGATGACGAGGTCCACCAGGGCCTCACCGCTCTCGGCGTAGTACGCCGCCGCCAGCGCCGGAGCGTCCTCGTTGAGGCCGAGCGCCCGGGCGGCCAGGTCGTCGCGGACCGCGCTCTTCCCGATCTCCGGCGACAGCGGGTCGAGGCGGTCGACCGTCTCCCTCGCCAACACCCTCGCCGCTGCCTTCGAGCCGTCGGGCAGCGTCAGGTCGACCCAGCCCGGCGTGAGGTCGAGGCGGACCGCGAAGTCCTCGGAGAGCGGCGGGACGTCGTCAGGTGTGTTCACGGGGTTCACCGGGTTCCTTTTCCAGAGGGCCTCCCGCATCGAGGCTCCGTCAGGGACTCGACGTCGCCGACCAGGGACTCCGGGAACGCCCTGGTCAGGACCCATCATCCGCCTAGCACTCGATGATGTTCACCGCGAGCCCGCCCCGGGCCGTCTCCTTGTACTTGACGCTCATGTCGGCCCCGGTCTCCTTCATGGTCTTGATGACCTTGTCGAGGGAGACCTTGTGGCTGCCGTCGCCCCGCAGCGCCATCCGTGCCGCCGTGACCGCCTTCACCGCCGCCATGCCGTTGCGCTCGATGCAGGGGATCTGGACGAGGCCGCCGACCGGGTCGCAGGTCAGGCCCAGGTTGTGTTCCATGCCGATCTCGGCGGCGTTCTCCACCTGCTCGGGGGAGCCGCCGAGGACCTCGGCGAGGGCGCCGGCCGCCATCGAGCAGGCGGAGCCGACCTCGCCCTGGCAGCCGACCTCGGCGCCGGAGATCGAGGCGTTCTCCTTGAAGAGGAGACCGATCGCCCCGGCCGCGAGGAGGAAGCGCACGACGCTGTCCTCCTTCTCCGCCTCGGTGCAGCCGTGGGACGCGAAGTTCATGTAGTAGTGCAGGACGGCCGGGATGATGCCCGCCGCGCCGTTCGTCGGGGCGGTGACGACGCGGCCGCCCGCCGCGTTCTCCTCGTTGACCGCCATCGCGTAGAGGGTGATCCACTCCATCGCGTGGGCCTGCGGGTCTCCCTCGGCGCGCAGCTGGCGGGCCGAGTTCGCGGCGCGGCGGCGGACCTTGAGGCCGCCGGGGAGGATGCCCTCGCGGGACATGCCGCGCGAGACGCAGGCCTGCATGACGCGCCAGATGTCCAGCAGGCCGGAACGGATCTCCGCGTCGGTGCGCCAGGCCAGCTCGTTCTCCAGCATCATCGAGGAGATCGACAGGCCGGTCTCGCGGGAGAGCCGCAGCAGCTCGTCGCCGGTGCGGAAGGGGTGCTTGAGGACCGTGTCGTCCGGGACGATCGGGTTCTCCCCGGCCACCGCGTCCTCGTCGACGACGAAGCCGCCGCCGACCGAGTAGTACGTCTTCTCCAGGACCGGGGCGCCCTCGGCGTCGTACGCGAAGATCGTCATGCCGTTGGCGTGGTACGGGAGCGCCTTGCGGCGGTGCAGGACCAGGTCGTCGTCGAAGGCGAACGGGATCTCGTGCATGCCCAGCAGGTTGATCCGGCCGGTGGAGCGGATTTCCTCGACCCGGCCGTCGGCGGACTCCACGTCGACCGTCTGCGGTGACTCGCCCTCCAGGCCGAGCAGGACCGCCTTGGGCGTGCCGTGCCCGTGGCCGGTCGCGCCGAGGGAGCCGTACAGCTCGGCTCGTATCGAGGCGGTGTGCGCGAGCAGGCCCTCGTTCTTCAGGCGGCGCGCGAACATCCGGGCGGCGCGCATCGGGCCCACCGTGTGGGAGCTGGAGGGGCCGATGCCGACCGAGAAGAGGTCGAAGACCGAGATGGCCACGGGAGGACTCCTTGGGGGGTGGGAAGACGCCGTTGTCTGCCTGGGTGGTGCGGGACAAGCGGGGTGAACAGGGACGAGACGGATTGCCGGGGGCAAGGAACGGGGCACCGCGCTCACTTCTCTCCAGTGTGCGCGGTGCCCCGTCCGGATGCGCGGAACCGCAGGCCAGGTGCTACTTCAGGCCGGGGTACAGCGGGAACTTCTCGGCCAGCGCGACCACGCGGGCCTTGAGGTCGTCCGCGTCGTACGACGGCTTGAGGGCGGCCGCGATGATCTCCGCGACCTCCGTGAAGTCCTCGGTGCCGAAGCCGCGGGTGGCCAGCGCCGGGGTGCCGATCCGCAGGCCCGAGGTGACCATCGGGGGACGCGGGTCGTTCGGGATGGCGTTCCGGTTGACCGTGATGCCCAGCTCGTGGAGCCGGTCCTCGGCCTGCTGGCCGTCCAGCTCGGAGTTGCGCAGGTCGACCAGGACCAGGTGCACGTCGGTGCCGCCGGAGAGGACGGAGACGCCCACCTCGGTGACGTCCGGCTGCACGAGGCGCTCGGCCAGGATCCGCGCGCCGTCCAGGGTGCGCTGCTGGCGCTCCTTGAACTCCTCGCCCGCCGCGACCTTGAACGAGACCGCCTTGGCCGCGATCACGTGCTCCAGCGGGCCGCCCTGCTGACCCGGGAAGACCGCCGAGTTGATCTTCTTGGCGAGCTCCTGGGTGGAGAGGATCACGCCGCCGCGCGGACCGCCGAGGGTCTTGTGCGTGGTGGTGGTGACGACATGGGCGTGCGGCACCGGGTTGGGGTGCAGCCCGGCCGCGACCAGGCCCGCGAAGTGCGCCATGTCGACCATCAGGTACGCGCCGACCTGGTCCGCGATCCGGCGGAAGGCGGCGAAGTCCAGCTGACGCGGGTAGGCGGACCAGCCGGCCACGATCAGCTTCGGCTGGGACTCCTTGGCGAGGCGCTCGACCTCCTCCATGTCCACGACACCGCTCTCGTCGACGTGGTACGGGACCACGTTGTAGAGCTTGCCGGAGAAGTTGATCTTCATGCCGTGGGTCAGGTGACCGCCGTGGGCCAGGTTCAGGCCCATGATCGTGTCGCCCGGCTTCAGCAGCGCGAACATCGCGGCGGCGTTCGCCTGGGCGCCGGAGTGCGGCTGCACGTTCGCGGCCTTGGCGCCGAACAGGGCCTTGATCCGGTCGATCGCGATCTGCTCGACGACGTCGACGTGCTCACAGCCACCGTAGTAGCGGCGGCCGGGGTAGCCCTCGGCGTACTTGTTGGTGAGGACGGAGCCCTGGGCCTCCATGACGGCGACCGGAGCGAAGTTCTCCGAGGCGATCATCTCGAGGGTGGACTGCTGACGGTGGAGCTCGGCGTCGACGGCGGCGGCGACGTCCGGGTCCAGCTCGTGGAGGGAGGAGTTCAGAAGCGACATCAGGGGATCCCTTGGGTCTCAGTTGCCGGAGAACGCGGTGTACTCGTCGGCGGAGAGCAGATCGGCCGGCTCCTCCGCGACGCGCACCTTGAACAGCCAGCCGCCCTCGAAGGGAGCGGAGTTCACCAGCGAGGGGTCGTCCACGACGTCCTGGTTGGCCGCCGTCACCTCACCGGTCACCGGCGAGTACAGATCGCTGACGGACTTGGTCGACTCCAGTTCGCCGCAGGTCTCGCCCGCGGTCACCGTGTCGCCGACCTCCGGGAGCTGGGCGTAGACGACGTCACCGAGGGCGTTGGCCGCGTACTCCGTGATGCCGATGGTGGCCACGCCGTCCTCGAGGGCCGACAGCCACTCGTGCTCCTTGCTGTACCGCAGCTGCTGGGGGTTGCTCATGCCCTGAATTCTCCTGTACGCGGGGGAGTGCTGATGAACGGTGGTCTTACGGTGTGAGACGGAGGTACGTCACGTCCGTGACGCCTGCGTGCGGCCTGCGTGCGGTGGGAAGGCCGGGGAACTACCGGTCCCGGTCCTTCCGGGATATCACTTCTGCCGCTTGTAGAACGGCAGCGCGACGACCTCGTACGGCTCGTGCGTGCCCCGGATGTCCACGCCCACGCCCTCGGTGCCCGGGACGGCGAAGGCCGCGTCCACGTACGCCATGGCGATCGGCTTGCCCAGGGTGGGGGAGGGGGCGCCGGAGGTGACCTCACCGATCACCTTGCCGTCCGCGACGACGGGGAAACCCGCGCGCGGAACCCGGCGGCCCTCGGCGACCAGGCCGACCAGCTTGCGCGGCGGGGCGGTCTCGGCGCGCTCGGCGGCGGCCTTCAGCGCCTCGCGGCCGACGAAGTCGCCCTCCTTCTCGAACTTCACGACCCGGCCGAGGCCCGCGTCGAACGGGGTCAGCGCGGTCGTCAGCTCGTGCCCGTACAGCGGCATGCCCGCCTCCAGGCGCAGCGTGTCCCGGCAGGAGAGCCCGCACGGGATCAGGCCGTGCGCCTCGCCCGCGTCCGTCAGCGCCCGCCACAGCTGCTCGGCGTGCCCGGGCGCGACGAACAGCTCGAAGCCGTCCTCGCCGGTGTAGCCGGTACGGGCGATGAGCGCCGGAACCCCGGCGACCGTGCCCGGCAGGCCCGCGTAATACTTCAGCCCGTCCAGGTCGGCGTCGGTGACGGCCTTCATGATGGCGGGCGACTCGGGGCCCTGGACCGCGAGCAGCGCGTACGCGTCCCGGTCGTCGCGCACCTCGGCGTCGAAGCCCTCGACGCGGGCGGTCAGCGCGTCCAGCACGATCTGCGCGTTCCCCGCGTTGGCGACCACCATATATTCGGTGGCCCCGGTCTCTCCCAGCCGGTAGACGATCAGGTCGTCCACGATCCCGCCGTCCTCCTGGACGATCATCGTGTAGCGGGCCCGGCCGTTGCCGACGGTGGCGATGTTGCCCACCAGCGCGTAGCTCAGGAAGGCGGTGGCCTCCGGCCCGGTGACGGTGATCTCGCCCATGTGCGACAGGTCGAAGAGCCCGGCCCGGGTGCGTACGGCGTTGTGCTCGTCGCGCTCGCTCGCGTACCGCAGGGGCATGTCCCAGCCCGCGAAGTCGGTCATGGTGGCGCCGAGCGAGCGGTGCAAAGCGTCGAGGGCGGTGAGACGGGGGGCAGTGCTCATGGATACGGCTCCAGGGCATGACGACGTCAGGACGGAAAATCCTCCCCATCTGTCATCGGAACCTGAGAGGTTCGCCGATAGCCCCTGACGGGGTATGCCCCTGGAGGGCGCCCCGGTTCAGGGGGCTCGGCTTGCACCTTGGGTGGAGTCGCGGGGCGACTCGCTTTTCAGATCTGCCTCATCCACGCGGTACGGGGCCTGAGAGATTCAAGGGAGGATCTTGCTCCTTCGGCGCCCGGCTCACACTGTGGCCGGAACTCTCCCGCGCGGATTCGAACGGCCGGTATGCAGTTGGCGGGGTCATCATCGCACGCATTGGGGGAGAGTGGGGGGTCAGGTCTCCACGCAGGTGAAGACATCGACGACAGGCCCGAGGTCGGTTGTGCCGTATTGCCTTTTCTTTACACTTCAGGGGCAGGCGTGGGAGACCCGACAGCAGGGGGATGGGCGATGACGCTACAGCGGTCGGTACCGACCGCGGGGGTCGCGCACGGCGCGATGCCCGCACAGCCCGGCGCACCCGTGCGGGAGCTGCTGGAGACCCGTGCGCCGGTGGTACGGGACCTGCGCGGGCGCGCGGGCTACGGCCCGCGCAGCCTCGATTTCACCGCCGGCGACATCGTCGTGGTCTCCGGGCTCCCCGGCAGCGGCAAGTCGACCCTCATCCGGCGGACCGTGCGCGCCCGTGCCATCGACTCCCAGAACACCCGCGACAGCTGGGCCGCCGCCCTGCCCCGGTTACTGCCCTACGCCCTCTACCGCCCCCTGGTCCGCGCCGCGCACTACCTCGGCCTCTGGAACGCCCTGCGCTCCGGTGAATCCGTCGTCGTGCACGACTGCGGCACCCAGACCTGGGTACGCCGCCGGCTCGCGCGGCACGCCGTGAGCCGGGGCCGGACCCTCCACCTGATCCTGCTCGACGTGACGCCCGAGGTGGCGCGGCAGGGGCAGCGCGAGCGCGGCCGCGGCGTCTCCGGCTACGCCTTCGCCCGCCACCGGCACGCGGTCGCCCGGCTGATCCGCGACACCGAACAGGGGCTGCTGCCCGCCGGCTGCAGCTCCGCGGTGCTGCTCGACCGGGAGGCCGCGGGGGCGCTCGGCCGGATCTCCTTCACGGACGACGGGGCTTCCACCACCCGCTGACCGTTAAGGTGCTGGCCGGAGCAGAGGGCCGCCGCGGCGGCCCGGGCGGTGGAGAGAGGGCACAGAGGCAGTGGACATTCCGGCACCCGCACCGGCGCACCCCCAGCAGGGGTGGCCCGCCAACGAGCTCGAAGAGGTGCTGACGGCCTCGCTCGGCGTCCCGGACGCGGGCGGCCGCCTCGTCGAGGTGCTCGGCCGCAGCTCCGTCTGGGTGCCGCTGCCGAACGGCGGCACCCCCGCGAGCGCGGACCTCGACCTGCCGATGATGGAGATCGACGGTGCGGCCTTCGTCCCCGTCTTCAGCTCCGAGGCCCAGTTCCTCAGCTGTGTCGGCAGCCACATGTCCTTCGCCGTCGCGCCCGCCCGCGACTTCGCCCGCGGCCTGCCCCCGCAGGTCGGCATCGCTGTGAACCCGGGCGGCGCGGTCGGCATACCGCTGCCGCCGCCCGCCGTCGCCGAGCTCTGCCGGGCCGGCCGCACCGCCCTGGACGGGCCCGCCACCGGCGGCCGGGTCCGCCTGTTCGAGCCGGACTGGCAGCACGACCCGGTCGATTTCCTCACCGCCGTGTCCGAGGAGTTCGAGGCGACCGGGGTGGTGAGCACCGCCCGCCGGACGCTGGCCAGCATCGAGGGCGGCGACCCGGTCCTCTTCGTCGGCGTCGAATTCGCCACCTGGGACGGAGCCGGGCAGAGCGCCCCCATGGACGCCATCGGCCGGGCGCTCGGCCGGATCCAGGTGCCCTGGCCGGTCAACCTCATCCTGCTGGATGTGGCCCAGGACCTCGTCGGCGACTGGATGCGGGAGAAAGTACGCCCGTTCTACCGGCGCGAAGGCCACTGAGCCGCGATGCGAGGGCCGCGGACGGCGGCGGGACCGGGCGCCGCCGGACCGTGGCGTCAAGTCGGTGTCAGAAGTGGCGCCTAAGCTGGTTTGATGGCGTGGTCGCTCCCGTGTGCCCGGGAGCGATGGCGTGAATGCGACGGATCGACGAGGGGCGGAACCCAGGGTGAGTGCGTCAGGCACGGCGGCGGCCGGCAAGGTCGAGCACCTGCTGCGCCAGGTGACCCCCGGGCGTTACGACGACTACGAGGCGCTGCTCGCCGCGGTCGCCGAGGGCCGGATCTGGATGCTGCTCTGGCACGGCACGGCCGGCTCACCGGACGCCCAGTACGGGAACATGGAGATCGACGGCCTGGGCTACGCCCCCTGCGTCACCTCCGCCCAGGAGCTCTCCGCCAGCGGCTGGAACCGGGCCCACGAGCTGGTCACCGGACGCGACATCGCCCGCGCCCTGTTCCCCGACCGCTGGGGCATCTGGCTCAACCCGCACGCCCCCGGCGGCGGTGTCGGCATTCCCTGGCTCGACCTGCGCCGCATCGCCACCGGCCTGGACCGGCTGCCCGCCGGACCGCTCCGGCTGACCGAGCCCGCCATCGAACTCCCGCAGTTCTACGCCCTGCTCACCCAGAACGCGCACCGCACCCCCGCGATCCGCTCGCTGCGCCGCGCCTGGGTGCACCCCGCGGTCGGCGTCCCGTATCTCGCGATCGGCCTCGACCTCTACGACACCGGCCGCGCCGCCGTCGAATCGGTGCGCGAGATGATGCGCCAGTCGGTCGGCGCGGTCCCCGAGGGGCTGCCGGTCTCCACCGTCGCCCTGTCCGACGAGTACGACCCGGTCGGCATGTGGCTGCGCGCCAACGCCCGCCCGTTCTACGACCGCGAGGCCCACGCCCCGGCGGGCCCGCCTCCGGCCGCCGCCCCGGGCTACGGATACCCGCCGCTTCCTCGCTGAGCCGAAGGGCTCCGCTCAGGGCTCCTTGACGGCGTTCAGGCGCGTGACCTCCGCCGCGTAATCGGCGGTCCGCAGCGCGGACGTCCCGGAGGCGTACAACGCGGTGCCGACCGTGGCCGCCGGGAGTGAGAGCAGGAAAGCGGCGAGCATCGTCCCCCAGCCGCGTTCGGCGGCGCAGCGCTCGCGCTCGGTCCCGGTGTGCGACGCCTCGGCGGAAGTGTCACCGGGGAAGGCACGCGCATCGCACGCGATGGTCCGGGACGGCCCGCCGTATTCGACGCTGAACGAGAAGAAGAGCTGGTAGGCCAGCCAGAGCCAGATGAGGACGGCCACAGCCACCAGCCCCCGGCCCCACCCCTGTTCGCGTACCCCGCGTCGGCGGAACTCCCTGTCGTACACCTGCGCCTGTGAACTGGTGAGGGGAACCATGCGGGGCAAGGTAGCAAGCAGGCGAAGCCCTCCGCCCTCGGTCACCCTCCGTCGAACACCCCTCGATGTCCGGCTTGTTAACTTCCCCCGGGAGGATGTCCCGGAACTGGACGGTTTGTTAACTGTCCGGGTCTCGACTAGGTCTCACCGCTATCCGGACTGTTCTCTTGCGGCAGGCACCGTCTGTAGTGTGCGGCCATCAAACCTCACCACATGGCGAACCAGGGGTGGACCCATGCGAATATTCAAGTCCCGGGCTGTCCGGGCGATCACGACAGCGGTTGCTGTCGGTCTGATCGCCACGGGCTGTTCCAGCGAGCGGGACGAGGGCGGCGCCAAGGGGGGCGACAAGGACACCTTCGTCTTCGCCGGAGCCGGTGACCCCGGTTCCCTCGACCCGGCCCTCGCGAGCGACGGCGAGACGTTCCGCGTCACCCGTCAGGCCTTCGAGGCGCTCCTGGAGCACGAGCCCGGTGGCAGCAAGCTCGTCGGCGGTCTCGCCGAGAAGTGGTCGAGCGACGAGGCCGGCAAGGTCTGGACGTTCAACCTGCGCCAGAACGTGAAGTTCCACGACGGCGAGGCGTTCAACGCCGCCGCGGTCTGCGCGAACTACGACTACTGGTTCAACTGGAAGGGCACGTACCAGTCCAGCGCGGTCTCCTACTACTGGCAGACCATCATGGGCGGGTTCGCGAAGAACGAGGACCCCGAGACGCCCAAGCCGAACTACAAGTCCTGCACCGCCAAGGACGACAACACGGCTGTCATCGAGGTCAACGAGCCCTCCGCGAACCTGCCGGGCGGCTTCTCGCTCCAGGCCCTGGCGATCCACTCGCCGAAGGCCCTCAAGGAGTACGCGAAGCAGGACGCGAGCGCCAAGGGCGACGCGATCACGTACCCGAAGTACAGCCAGGAGGCCGGTACGGTCGCCGGCACCGGCCCGTACAAGATCACCAAGTGGAACAAGGGCAACAAGGAAGTCTCCTTGACGCGCTTCGACGACTACTGGGGCGCCAAGGCCAAGGTGAAGAACCTGGTCTTCCGCACCATCTCCACCGAGGAGACCCGCCGTCAGGCGCTCCAGGCGGGTGACATCGACGGTTACGACCTGGTCGCGCCGGCCGATGTGACGACGCTGGAGAAGGAGGGTTACGAGGTCCCGACCCGTGACGTCTTCAACATCTTCTACGTCGGTATGAGCCAGGCGGCCAACCCGGCGCTCAAGAAGCCCGAGGTCCGTCAGGCGATCACGCACGCCATCGACCGCGAGAACCTCGTCAACACCCAGCTGCCCGAGGGCGGCAAGGTCGCGACCCAGTTCATGCCCGACACGGTCGCCGGTTTCTCGGACAAGGTGAAGACGTACCCCTTCGACACCGCCAAGGCGAAGGACCTCCTCAAGCAGGCCGGTGAGGAGAAGCTCAGCATCGACTTCTGCTACCCGACCGAGGTCACCCGCCCGTACATGCCTGCCCCGCAGGACATGTTCGAGCTGATGAAGGCCGACCTGGAGAAGGCCGGCATCACCGTCAAGCCGAAGGCCATGAAGTGGGCCCCGGACTACCTGGACGCCACCGAGGCGGGCTCCTGCGCCCTGCACATGCTCGGCTGGACCGGTGACTTCAACGACGGCTACAACTTCATCGGCACCTGGTTCGCCGGACCGGACAAGCAGTGGGGCTTCAAGGACCAGAAGGTCTTCGACGCCGTGAACGCCGCTTCCGAGGTCACCGACCCGGCCGCCCGCACCGAGGCCTACAAGAAGGCCAACGAGGCGATCGCGGAGTACGTCCCGGGCGTGCCGATCTCCTCGTCGCCGCCGGCCATCGCGTTCGCCAAGAACGTCAACCCGCCGAAGGTCTCCCCGCTGACGCAGGAGAACTTCGCCGAGGTCTCCTTCAAGTAATCGCACACCAGCGGGTCCGCCCGGCCACAGCAACCAGGTGGCCG
>NZ_JBHXJG010000114.1:0-22833 GCF_042723425.1 Streptomyces sp. NPDC058375
GTCCAACGCTTCGGGAAGCGCGCGGACGGTTCCCCGTCCCGCACCGGGTGCGGGACGGGGAGGGGCAGCCGAGGGGCCAGGAGGGGCAGCCACCGGCACTCCTTGCGCTGGAGTTCCGGGGCGCGTTCCGTGCGCGGCATGCGTACGGCCAACTCGTCCCCGAGGCGCCACTGCTGGTTGTCCCAACCGCCCGCGACCTCGCGGACGGCCAGCCCCGCGAGGTCCGGATGCTGCTCCCGGAGCAGGTCGCGGACCAGGTCCGCCGTGATCTCGAACTCGGAGTCGGTCATGCCGAGCCACGGTACCCAAGCGGCCTCCGGCCGGTCAGTCGAGACAGAACTCGTTGCCCTCGATGTCCTGCATCACGAGGCAGGACTCGTTCTCCTCGTCGGCGAGGAGCAGGCGTACGCGCTTCGCGCCGAGCGGCAGCAGTCGCGCGCACTCAGCCTCCAGTGCGGCGAGGCGCTCGTCCCCCACGAGCCCGGTGCCGACCCGTACACAGAGGTGCACCCGGTTCTTGACGACCTTGGCCTCGGGAACGCGCTGGAAGTACATCCGCGGACCCACCCCCGTGGGGTCCTGGCAGACAAACCCCGCGTCCCGCTTCTCCGGCGGCAGGGAGAGACCGTAATCGTCCCAACTGGCAAACCCTTCCGGCGGCGGCGGTACGACGTACCCCAACACCTCGCACCAGAAGTGAGCCACGCGCGTGGGCGACGCGCAGTCGAAGGTGACCTGGACCTGCCTGATCGACGTCATCGGGCCACCGTAGAGGCGGGACGTTCGCCGAGCATCCGATTTTAAAGGAGAAGCGGAAAGCGAAGTGCGCTGGAAGGATGTCTCGCCCCGGGGAAGACGCACCGCGCCGCCGCCCCAGCTCCAACCCCGCCCCCCTGCCCTTGCTTCGACCCCGTCCCCCCTCCACCGCATCCCATCTCATCCCATCCCATCCCCAGGAGACGCTCCCACCGTGACCCGCGCCGGCGCCGTTTCACTGATCCGTTCCCGCACCCTCTTTGACGTGGCCGAGTACGCCTATGCGGCCACGGCCCCCGCCGGGGCGCGGCTGATCTTCCTCGCCGGTGCGTGTCCGCTCGACGAGCACGGCGACACCGTGGCGGTGGGGGACTACGCCGGCCAGGCGGCGAAGGCCGTGGAGAACCTGCGGACCGCGCTCGCCGACGCGGGCGCTTCGGTCGAGGACGTCATCAGCACCCGGGTCCTCGTGGCATCGGCCCGGCAGGAGGATCTCGCGGCCGCCTGGAAGGTGGTCCGGGACTCCTTCGGCGACCACGACGCGCCCAGCACCCTGATGGGCGTCACCGTGCTCGGCTACACCGATCAGCTCGTCGAGATCGAGGCCGTGGCCGCCGTACTCGACGAGGCGGAGCCGGACGGTCCGGCTTGCCCGCCGTCGGCGTAATGACGGGGTGAACTCCCCCGCCCCCTCACCCTGAGGCGGATGAGCGACGCCCGAGCCACCGCCGAGAAGGACGACAAGAAGGCCGACGAGAAGAACGCGGACCGTCTGACGACCCTGGCAGACGGGATCTTCGCCATCGCGATGACCCTGCTGGTCCTCGACCTCCACGTCGAACCGGGCCTGGACAAGGCCGCGTTCACCGATGCGGTGCGTCAGGCGCTGCCGGACCTCGGCGCGTACGCCCTGAGCTTCACGATTTTGGCCGGGTTCTGGCGCGACCACCGGCTGATCGTGCGGCTGGTCCCGCGCTTCGAGGGGGTGGCGCTGCGGTTCGCGCTGCTGTGGCTCGGCGCCATCGCCCTCGTCCCGTTCCCGACCGCCCTGCTGTCCGAGTACGCCACGCGCCCGCTGGCCGTGGCGGTGTACGCGGGCATGGTCGCCGTCACGAACCTGCTGGAGCTGGCGATGTTCCTGGCCGGCCGGAGGGCGACGGAGCACGCGACGGAAGCCGCCCGCGGCGACGTGGGCCGGGCGGTCACTGCCGACCTGGCCTCGACCGCGGCGCTATTCGCGCGACGGTGCCGGTCGCCTACCTCGTCTCTCCCGTCGCGGCCATGTGGTGCTGGCTGGCCCTGGTCCCCATCAAGCTCACCCACCGGAAGCGCGCCACCGCCCGTCGGCACGGCCGGGCAAGCTGAGCATGGGGGGCGAGCCCGGGCCCGTCCCCGTACGGACGCACCGACCGCGCCCTCCGCTCCCGCGCGGGTGACGATGGGGAGACCCGGCGCACGCGAGGCCGGTACACACCCGTCACTCGAACGGCACATCCCCACAGCGTCCTCATCTCATATCTGAGATAGCCTGCCGCCATGTCAGACGACTACCTCGTACGTATCGGCAAGCTCATCCGTGACGCCCGTCAGCACCGGGGCTGGACACAGACGCAGTTGGCCGAGGCGCTCGCCACCAGCCAGAGCGCCGTCAACCGCATCGAGCGCGGCAACCAGAACATCAGCCTTGAGATGATCGCCCGCATCGGTGAAGCCCTCGACAGCGAGATCGTGTCGCTCGGCTACGCCGGGCCCATGCATCTGCGGGTCGTCGGCGGCCGCCGGCTCTCCGGGGCCATCGACGTCAAGACGAGCAAGAACGCCTGCGTCGCGCTGCTGTGCGCCTCGCTCCTCAACAAGGGGCGTACGGTCCTGCGCCGGGTGGCCAGAATCGAGGAGGTGTTCCGGCTCCTGGAGGTGCTGAACTCCATCGGGGTGCGCACCCGCTGGGTCAACGACGGCGTGGACCTGGAGATCGTGCCGCCCGCGCAGCTGGACCTGGAGGCGATCGACGCCGACGCCGCGCGCCGGACCCGCTCGATCATCATGTTCCTGGGTCCGCTGCTGCACCGGACGGAACAGTTCACCCTGCCGTACGCGGGCGGCTGCGACCTCGGCACCCGCACGATCGAGCCGCACATGATCGCGCTGCGCCGCTTCGGGCTGGAGATCGCCGCCACGGAGGGCCTCTACCACGCGCAGGTCGACCGCACCGTCGCACCGGACCGGCCCATCGTGCTGACCGAGCGCGGCGACACGGTGACCGAGAACGCCCTGCTGGCCGCCGCCCGCCACGACGGGACGACGGTCATCCGCAACGCCTCGTCCAACTACATGGTCCAGGACCTGTGCTTCTTCCTGGAGGCCCTGGGCGTACGGGTGGACGGGGTCGGTACGACGACGCTCACCGTCCACGGGATCCCGCAGATCGACGTGGACGTGGACTACTCCCCCTCCGAGGACCCGGTCGAGGCGATGAGCCTGCTGGCCGCCGCGGTGGTGACCGAGTCCGAACTCACCATCCGCCGGGTGCCGATCGAGTTCCTGGAGATCGAGCTCGCGGTCCTGGAGGAGATGGGCGTCGACTGCGACCGCACCCCGGAGTACGCGGCCGACAACGCCCGCACCCGCCTGGTGGACCTGACGGTGCGGCCCTCCAAGCTGGAGGCCCCGATCGACAAGATCCACCCGATGCCGTTCCCCGGCCTCAACATCGACAACGTCCCGTTCTTCGCGGCGATCGCGGCCGCCGCGCACGGCCAGACCCTGATCCACGACTGGGTCTACGACAACCGCGCGATCTACCTCACCGACCTCAACCGCCTCGGCGGCCGCCTCCAACTCCTCGACCCCCACCGGGTCCTGGTCGAAGGCCCCACCCGCTGGCGCGCCGCCGAAATGATGTGCCCGCCCGCCCTGCGGCCCGCCGTGGTGGTGCTGCTGGCGATGATGGCGGCCGAGGGCACCTCCGTACTCCGCAACGTCTATGTGATCAACCGGGGTTACGAGGAGCTGGCGGAGCGGCTCAACTCGGTGGGCGCGCAGATCGAGATCTTCCGGGACATCTGACGGGCGGGGTGTCGTGCCCCTTGAGCCCAGGGGGCACAACACCGCAGCATGCCATTGGGGAGGAATGCGTGGATCCATCGCTTGTCGATGGTGATGCCCAGCGTGACGGCAGCCGTCGCCGCCTACGGAGCGAACGTCTTGGTGCATGCCGAGGACGCGGCGGCCATGGAGACCGTGCGCCTGGGACAACGGTTGCTGGCACGGTTGCGACGAAATGAGGACGTGCAGCCCCGTATCGATGTTGCCGTCCAGGATCTGACCAGTGCCCTCGACGACGGGGACTTCCTCGGCGCATTGCGCGCCCAGATACCGAAGGCCCTTGTAGAAGACGCCGACTTGGCCACCGACCTCAAGAAGCTTCTGACTGAATCGCCTGTGACGGCTCAGGCGACGGGAACACGTTCCGTCGCCGTCACGCACACGGCGGCGAAGGCGCGCACACGGTCAACATCCCCACCATGTCCGCCGGCGGAGCTACCGGCGCCGGACGTCCCGCGAGGGAGCGGCGGTGTGTGGGCTGCC
This sequence comes from Streptomyces sp. NPDC058375, assembly GCF_042723425.1. Classification (NCBI taxonomy): domain Bacteria; kingdom Bacillati; phylum Actinomycetota; class Actinomycetes; order Kitasatosporales; family Streptomycetaceae; genus Streptomyces; species Streptomyces sp. NPDC058375. The sequence goes on from NZ_JBHXJG010000114.1 coordinate 4,345, forward strand.
GGCCGGGTATGCCGTCACCGCGGGGGCGTGGTCGGCCGCGTCGCCACCCGGGCGATGCTGCGGCTGATGTGCGCCGTGGACGATCAGCGCCCAGGTGATGCAGGCGAACGCCGCCGTGTGGAGGAGGGCGCGGACGACGTTCCAGGTGGTCCACCTGGCCTCGAACTGGGTTCTCACCGAACTCAGTTGAGCGATCCGGTCAGGTTCGCCCGCCCGGTCGAGCTGGTCGTTGAGGGGGACGTTGACGCCGCTGGTAACCGCGAAGGCCACCAGGTACAGGACCAGCGCGGCGATCAGCCACGGCAGTGCCGGGCGGCTGTGGCCCTGCCAGGCCAGGACCGCGGCCAGGCCGACGAACGGGATCGCGCCTATGAAGGGAAGCATGAACACCGGGTTGAGGATGGCCTTGTTGATGCCCTGCATGGCATCGACGAGCGTCCGGTCGGAGGAGCGGGCGAGGCCGGGCATGACCGCGTACGCGAAGGCCGCGAACAGGCCGGCCATCAACCCGGTGGAGAGGGTGGCGGCCAGTAGCGTGGCCGTCTGCAGGTGTCTCACTCCGCGCTCCCGGAGGTGGCGGCGGTCCAGACGCCGGTGGCGGCGGTCTCGCGGGCGTAGGCGGTGAAGTCCCGGGCCGGGCGGCCGAGGACCTGCTGGACGCCGTCACCCAGCGAGGCGTTCCGGCCGTCGAGGACCGTGGTGAACAGGTAGGTGATCAGGCCCGTGACCTCGTCCGGGACACCCTCGGCGGCCAGCGCGGCGGCGTAGGCGTCGGCCGGCACGGAGACGAAGGGGAGGGTCCGGCCGGTCGCGTCGGCGATCGCGGAAACCGCTTCGGCGAAGGTGAGCAGGCGCGGTCCGGTGACATCGTACGTCCGGCCGGTGTGCCCCTGCCCGGTGAGAACGGCCACTGCGACCTCGGCGATGTCGCCGACGTCCACGAAGGGCTCGCCCACCTCGGAGGCAGGCAGCGCCACCTCGCCGGCCCGCACGGGCTCCAGCAGGTAGCCCTCGCTGAAGTTCTGGGCGAACCAACTCGCCCGCAGCACCGTCCAGTCCGCCCCCGAGGCGGCCACGGCCTTCTCGCAGTCCTCCGCCTCCGGCTCGCCGCGGCCGGAGAGCAGCACCAGGCGCCGTGCGCCCGATGCCACGGCCGTCTCGGCGAAGGCACCGATCGCCTCCGGCGCTCCGGGAGCGGCCAGGTCCGGGTAGTACGAGAGGTACACCGCACTCACCCCCGCCAGCGCGGGCGCCCAGGTCGCCTGATCCGCCCAGTCGAACGGCACGCCGCCCGACCGGGAGCCGATCCGTACCGGCAGACCGCGTCCGGTCAGCAGCCGTGTGACACGGCTGCCGGTCTTGCCGGTGCCGCCCAGGACGAGGGTCAGGTCATCACGGGTCATGGTGGTTGTCCTCCGATTTCGGTGGTGGCGGCCGTGTCGTCCGGCCGCATCCCCATCGTCGGGCGGCGGAGGGCCGACAACAACGAGCAAGTGTGCAAAGATCGTTGACCTATAGGTTCACGAACGGGCCCGGCGGCCGGTCGGGTGGTCGCCGGGCGGACAGCCGAACGCGGACACCGGCCCGACGGACGAGGTGGTCATGGAACGGCGTGACATCGAGATCTTCCTGACCCTCGCCGAGGAACTGCACTTCGGCCGCAGCGCCGAGCGGCTGCACGTCTCCGTCGCCATGGTCAGCAAGGCGGTCAAGAAGCTGGAGCGCGCTGTCGGGGCCCCGCTGTTCGACCGCACCAGCCGCCGGGTGGCCCTGACCCCCATCGGCCGGCGCCTCGAGAACGATATACGCCCCGCCCACCAGCAGATCCTCGACGGCTTCGCCCGGGCGGTCGCTGCGGGCTCGGGATCCGACGGCGTACTGCGCGTCGGCTTCCTCGGCACCGCGGTCGCCCAGTTCGTCCTTCAGGTCGCCGAGGCGTTCCAGGCCACCCACCCAACCTGCCGGGTCGAGCTCATCGAGAGCCGCTACAGCGACGGCACCGCGCTCCTGCACGACGACACGGTCGACGTCCTGCTGCTCGCCGCACCCGGCGTCGAACCCGACCTCCTCGAGAGCCCGGTGCTCTTCCGTGAGCCCTCGGTCCTCGCGGTCTCCGCCCGGCACCCCTTCGCCCGCCGGACCTCCGTCCGCCTGGAGGACCTCGCCCGCGACAAGGTGCTGCGCCCGCGCGGCGTCCCGGCCGAGATCGACGCCCTCTCCGTGCCCGGCCGCACCCCCTCCGGCCGGCCCGTCGAGCGCGGTGCGGACTTCGCAACCGTCCAGGAGATGTTCGCCCTGGTGGGCGCAGGCCGCGGCGTCTTCCCCGTGCCCTCCCACGCGGCCCGCTACGACGTGCGGCCCGACGTGGCCTACGTCCCCCTCAGCGACGGCCTGCCCTACGCATGGCGCCTGATCTGGCGGGCCGCCGCCGAGACCAGCCGGACCCGCGCCTTCTGCCTCGCCGCCAGCGCGTTCGTCGAGGTTCACGGGAACCCGCTCCAGGCCTCGTGAGCCCTGGCCCAGGGCCACTCGGTCCCGAGGGTGCCGGTCGTTCCCGGTGGCCGGCGGGCGGCCCCGCCGCGCGTTCAGGTGACGGTGACAAGGCCCCGGCCGACAGCTTCGCCTGCCCAGCCACAGCCTTCTGCAACACGCTTTAGGGCTCGCAGAGAATCAACGTGTTGCTTCCAGTGGTTCGGCTCGTTGGTGTGGTATGCGCATATCTGGCGAAGTCCGTGCCCAACTCGGCCTGACGTTTGCGGTGTTGTTCCCACACTTGGACGAGAGACAGCGCCGTCTACTGATGGGGGCTGAGGCCCGGATCCTGGGCCACGGCGGGATCCGAGCGGTCGCCCAGGCGGCCCAAGTCAGCGAGACCACAGTCCGCAAGGGCGTGGACGAGCTGGAGACCGGGGCGGAACCCCTGCGCCGGGTCCGCCGCCCAGGTGGCGGGCGCAAGCGGGCGGCCGAGGCGGATCCAGAACTGCGTCCCGCGCTGTTGGCGCTGGTCGAGCCCGACATGCACGGGGATCCGATGTCGCCGCTGCGCTGGACAACCAAGTCCACCCGCAGACTCACCGACAAGCTCACCGGGCAGGGCCCCGTGTCTCGGCGGATACCGTCGCCGACCTTCTGCGGGAGGAGAGATTCAGCCTCCAGGCCAACGCCAAGACCCTCGAAGGTGCAAACGAGGACGCTGCCGACTGAGACTCGGTCGTCGCAGCTCGGTTGACATGCCGGCAGCACGCGTACTCGCATCGATCCCCGCTCCCTGCCCAGCCCTCTCGATCAGAACTCCTGGGCGGGTAGTGTGAAGAGGGACTTCCTCGGGGGCGGGGGGACGCTAACAGGAGGCCTGGTGGGGGAACGGCTCTGCTTCAATATTCTTGGCCCGCTGATCGTCACGTCGGGGGATCGCAAGATCGCCATCGGTGGAGCGCGTCAACGGACGACTCTCTCACTGCTGTTGTTGAATCTTGGCCGTACCGTGCCGGTGGACACGCTGGTCCATGAAGTGTGGAACGGAAATCCTCCTGCCACCGCGCGTACCCAGATCGCCATCGTGATCGCCGCACTCCGCAAGACGTTCAAGGCGGAGGGCGCCGCCGACGAAACCATTGTCACCTCCCATCCCGGCTACCTCCTCAACACCGAGACCCACTACGTGGATTCGGTGGATTTCGCCGAGCTCGTGGCCCAGGCCCAACTCGACGCCAGGGAGCAGCGGCTCGTCGACTCCGCACGCCACTACCGGCGTGCCCTCGACCTCTGGCGCGGGCCCGCACTCGCCGGGGTCTCGGGGATCACGGTCGAGGAGGAGGCGAACCGGCTGGGCGAGCACCGGCTCAACGCCTACGACGACGCCACCGCCGTCCAGCTGGCCCTTGGGCGGCACTACGAACTCGTACCGGAACTGGGCGGTGTCGTACGCGAACACCCGTTGCGAGAGCGCACCCGGCACCATCTGATGCTCGCCCAGTACCGGTCCGGCCGGCGGGCAGAGGCGATGGAGTCCTACCGCGAAGCACGCGAGCAGTTCATCGAGGAGCTCGGGCTGGAACCAGGCCCCGACCTCCAGGAACTGCACGACCTGATCCTGCGCGATGACCCCTCGCTCACACCCGACAGTGGCCCCGTGGCGGCCGTCGTGGACGTGATACCCGAAGACATCCTCGTGGTGCCTTCCGAACTGGCGCCGAACATACCGGGGTTCACCGGCCGCAGAGGTGAACTCAACGCTCTGGACGGGCTGATGGCCGGGGCCGGGGCCGGGCAGCAGACGCCCACCGTCGGACTGATCACCGGCGTCGCCGGAGTCGGCAAGTCGGGTCTGGCCCTGCACTGGGCGCACCGCGCCTCCGAGGCGTTTCCCGACGGACGGCTCTTCGCCGATCTGCGCGGCTACGAGGGGGCGCACGAGCCCGTCTCCGTCAGCGATGTCCTCGGCCGCTTCCTGCGCTCCCTAGGCGTGGAGGGTTCCCGGATCCCCGAGGTCCTGGAGGAGCGGATCGCCCTCTACCGAAGCGTTCTGACGGGCCGTCGGGCGCTGATCGTGCTGGACAATGTGCGCACCTTCGCGCAGCTGCGCCCGCTGCTTCCGGGCAGCGGGCGCAGCTGTGTGCTGGTCACCAGCCGGGACCAGCTGGAGCAGCTGGTGACTTGGCCACAGGAGGCCCGGGTCCATCTGGGAGTGCTGCCCACCGAAGAGGCGGTCGAGCTGGTCGGCAAGATCGCAGGGGAGGAGCGGACCGCCGCCTACGCCGATGTGGTCCGGCTGGCCGAACTCTGCGACCGGCTGCCGCTCGCCCTGCGCATCGTCGCCGCGCGGCTCGCGTCCAAGCCACACTGGACCGTACGGCACATGGTGGGCAGGCTGAGCGACGAGCGCCGCAGGCTCGATGAGCTCAGCCAGGGGGAGTCCCAGGTCAGGGCCGGATTCGAGCTCAGCTACCGGTATCTGCCGGACGAGATGGCGCGGCTCTACCGCCACCTGGGACTGCTCGACCAGCCCGACTTCACCCCCTGGGTCGCAGCGGCTCTGCTCGACATCGACGTGATGGATGCGGAGATGCTGCTCGAAGGCCTGGTGGACGCACAGTTCCTGGAGGTCGTCGGCATAGACGGTACCGGGCGGCTGCGGTACCGGTTCCAGACACTGCTACGGCTCTACGCGGCGGAGCTGGCCCGGGCCCAGGACGCGGAGGAGGTGCGGAGGGAGGCCTGCCGCCAGGTGTTCCGCACCGCCCTGACCATCGCGAGGCAGGCGCACCGGCGTGAGTACGGAGGGGATTTCAGCCTCGTGCACAGCGATGTCGAGCTCCGCCCCGTCGACACCGAGCTCATCGCGGAACTGCTCGTCGAACCGCTGGCGTGGCTGGAGGCCGAGCGGCTCTGCCTGGTGGCGATGGTCGAGCAGGCGGCCAGGATGGGACTGGCCGATCTCGCCTGGAACCTGACGTCCTGCTGCGCGGTGCTCTTCGAGACGCGCAGCTACATCGAGAACTGGCAGGGCTGCGCCGAGCACGCGCTGGCGGCGGCCCGCTCCGCGGGCGACGTGCTCGGGCAGGCGGCCATGCTCCACCACCTGGGCGCAGCCGCGATCGTCAGAGGCAGCCTGAACGACGCGAGGGACCGCACGGAAGAAGCAGTGGAGCTCTTCAGGCTGGTGGACGATCGTCCGGGGCTCGCCAGGGCCCTGCGCAACCTGGCGACCATCCATCGGCTCCAGGGCAACCGCGACACAGCCGAGGCGTGCCTGGCGGAGGCCCTTCCCATCTTCCGCGAGGCCGGTGACCTTTCATCGGAGTCGTCAGTTCTGCAGAACATGGCCCAGCTGGCCGTCGACCGGGGCTCGCCGGAAGCAGGCCTTGAGCATGCGCTGGCAGCGGTGCGGGTCGCGGAGTCCATGGGGGCCGGTTCCTCGCGCAATCTCTCCCAGAGCATGTACCGGCTGGGCTCCGCCCAGCTCCTGGCGGGGCGCCCGAAGGACGCTGAGGAGACGTTCCTACGGGCACAAGCGCTGGTCAGGGCCAAGGCCGATACCCATGGTCTTGCCTATGTTCTGTACGGTCTGGGGCAGGCCCGGGCGGAGCTCGGGGCGCTGGAGTCGGCCGAAGAGATATTCGTCCAGGGCCGCAAGGTCGCAGAGGAGCTCGGGGGTCCCCTGGTCGGGGGCTTGATCCGGCTGAAGATGGGAGCCCTTCTGCGGGCACAGGGGCGCGACAACGCGGCCCGCGCACAGCTGCTGGCCGCCGAGGAGCTGTTCGCCCGGCTAGAGGCCACCCGCTGGCAGGAGGAGGTGGCACGCGAGCTGAAGACCTTCGGGGCGGACGGCGATCTCGCCGAGTAGGGCAGCGATAACCTACCGATAAGGCGAGTGCCTAGTTTCATCACAGAACCAGCTGCCGAACTCTGGAGCCTGTGATGCCGCCTGCCCCCGAAGTGCCCTCGTTCGCCGTGACCCCCGGCGCGCGAGTACACCGGGTCCTCGACGGCGGGCACCAGGACGTGGTGCAGTTGATCGAGTCTGCCTACTGTGTACACGGCGTGGGGGACACGGTCGACCCGCCCTCCTACTTCCTGCGTTTCCCCGACCGGCCCACCTCGCGCATCATCGCCCTGGCCGCCTCCATCGGCGGCGAATCGGCGGTCGACGGCATCAAGTGGATCTCCAGCTTCCCCGAGAACGTGGCCGCCAGGATCCTCCGGGCGTCCACCGTGCTCGTCCTCAACGGCCATGGCACCGACCCGCTGGCCGGTCTGGAGAGCTCCATCATCAGCGCCGCACGCACGGCCGCATCGGCCGCGCTCGCCGCGGACAAGCTGACCGAGGGGCGTGGCAGGCCACGACGCATCGGCGGAATCTCGCTGGCGAGGGCGTCAGGCCCTGCGGTAGCGCCGCGATGCCGAACTCGCCCGCATGACCGCGGGTTCGCCACCGAGCGCCGAGCAGCGGGCAGCCCGGTGCCGGCCGATCTTTGGCTGGCCGCCACTCACGAAGGCTGAGCCCGCCAAGCCTGAGTACCCACCCCTCCCGGAGACTGGCCATGCGCATTTTTGATCCGCACATTCATATGACCTCACGCACCACCGACGACTACCGGGCGATGTACGACGCGGGCGTCCAGGCCCTGGTCGAGCCCGCCTTCTGGCTTGGCCGGCCCAGGACCCTCCCGGCCAGCTTCGCTGACTACTTCGACGGGCTGCTCGGCTGGGAGTCCTACCGGTCAGCCCAGTTCGGCATCAAGTACCACTGCGCGCTCGGCCTCAACCCCAAGGAGACCAACGACCCGCGCTGCACCCCGGTCCTGGACCTCCTGCCGCGCTACTTGGTTAAGGACGGTGTCGTGGCGGTTGGGGAGGTCGGTTACGACACCATGACCGAGGCCGAGAACCAAGCCTTTGCCGCACAGCTCGCCCTCGCCGTGGAATTCGGGTTGTCCGCTCTCGTCCACACACCGCACCGCGAAAAAGGGGGCGGCACCGAACGGTCGCTCGCCGTAATCGCCGAGTCGGGCATCGCCCCCGGCTTCGTCGTCCTGGACCACCTCAACGAGGTCACTGTCGTCGACTCCAGCTGCTGGATGGGCTTCTTCATCTACCCCGACAGGAAGATGACCCCGGAGCGGATGGTCTCCATACTCCAGCGTTACGGAACCGAGCGAATGCTGGTCAACTCGACGGCGGACTGGGGACACAGTGCCCCGTTGCTCACTCGTATCACGGCCGAAACAATGCCCTCAGCCGGTTTCGACGAGGATGATCTTGACCGGGTGATGTGGCGCAACCCGCCCACCTTCGATCGGCAGTCGGGCAGGCTCGACCTGGACGACTATAACGATGTGCAGGCCGCGGGGCTGTACGGCGGTAATCCGATCGCCCGCGGCAGTGGCTGAGGGCGATAGATCATGCGTCTATACCACTCCGACTCGACCAGGGTCCATGTCGCCTACTGCACCAATGTGCACCCGGCCGAGACCCTCGACGGCATTAGGGCCCAGCTCGCCGAGTTCTCCGAACGAGTACGCCAGCACCTCAGCTCCGACCTGGTCGGCCTCGGCCTCTGGATCCCCGCCGACGTGGCCCACCACCTCGCGGCCGACCCCGCGGCCGTCGCTGCCCTGCGCGGCGACATGAGGGCCCGCGGCCTGGAGACGGTCACCTTCAACGGTTCCTCCTACCGGGGTTTCCACGCGCCCGTCGTCAAACGCGGCGTCTACTACCCCGACTGGTCCGAGCCCTCACGCCTCACGTACACGCTCAACCTGGCCCGGCTGCTCGCAGGGCTACTGCCCGACGACGCCGCCCGCGGCTCCATATCCACGCTCCCGCTCGCCTGGCGCACCGCTTGGACCGGAGTGCAGCGCTCGTCCGCCGCCCGCCAGCTCGACGACCTTGCGGCGGGCCTCAAGCAGATCGAGGCAGACACCGGGCGCGTCATCAGGGTCGGTCTCGAACCGGAGCCCGGCTGTGTCGCCGAGACCACCGCCCAGGCCATCGACGCGCTCGCCAGCGCCGACCACGACTGGATCGGCCTCTGCCTGGACGCCTGTCACCTCGCAGTCCAGCACGAGGACCCGCAGACCGCCGTCGACGCGCTCCTCGCAGCCGGGGTGCCCGTCGTCAAGCTCCAGGCGTCGTCCGCGCTGGTCGCCGACGAGCCCACCGACCCCGAAGTGCGCGAGGCTCTGCTGCCGTTCGCCGAGCCCCGGTTCCTGCATCAGGCGCGCGAGCTGTCCACCGACGGCACCCTGCGTGGCGCCGACGACCTCGCACCCGCGCTCGCAGGCGCCCTGCCGGGCGAGGCACCCTGGCGGATTCAGCACCACGTGCCCCTGCACGACCAGCCCGAGCCGCCGCTGCACAACACCGGAGACGTCCTCCAGGAGGCATTGCGCGTCGCCTTCGGCGGAGAGCAGGCCCTCACCGACCACCTCGAGGTCGAGACGTACACGTGGGACGTGCTGCCCGTCGGGCTGCGCCCCCACGGCCCCGCCGCGATCGTGGCGGGCATCGCCGCCGAACTCGAATGGACCCAGGGCGAACTGACCCGTCTCGGCTTGCGCGAGCGTAAGGAGAAGCCTTCATGACCGGCAGACCGGGCAAGCAGGTCGCCGTGGTGTGCGCCGTCGGCTTCACCTCGCGTCTCGGTGAGATGCCCAACGTCAGGGCGAGTGGGAGGAGGGCGGATGACACCTCGACAGGGCACCGCGATCCGTGAGGTGTACGTATCTGAACCGTGGCTGGAGGCGGTCACACGCCTACGGGAGCTGAGCGAGAACCACGTGTGGTGGTGACCGCTCGGCGACCGCGCCGAACCGGCGGACTACGCCGTGCCCGACGATGTGGAGCACGGCCGTGCGCAGCGCTTCCGCGCCGAGGCGGACGCGGCGGCGTTCACCACGCCCCGCGCGGGCGCGCGGCGCGCGCTCACCGGGCTGCTCGGGGTCGATCTGCAGAACGTCGGCTCGGTCGGCGCATCTGCCCCGCCTGCGGCGACCCCGACCACGGCCCGCCGGCTGTGGTCAGGCCTCCTCTGCCGCTCGCTGTCAGCCTGTCCCGCAGCGCGGGGATCGGGGTGCTCGCGGTTCGGGCCGGCGACTGGAACCGGAACCGCACCAGAACGTAATAAATCGGATATAGACCCGCAGGGCAGGCACGTCTCGATGCCTTTACCCCCTGAAACCGCACTATGGAGAGGACTGGTCGCAGATGATGACCGAGATGAGCCGTCGTTCCCAGCAGCAGATCAGCGGGAGCGACGCCGGCCACAGCTCGGACGGCGTACGGGGCCAAGCCCTGCGCCTGGCCGATGTCACGAAGGTGTACGGCAAGAACGGCCGCGGCGTGCGCGCCCTCGACGGGGTCTCGGTATGCATCGAGCGAGGTTCGTTCACCGCGGTGATGGGTCCGTCCGGCTCCGGCAAGTCCACCTTCCTGCACTGCGCGGCCGGCCTCGACAAGCCGTCCACCGGCTCCTCTTACATCGGTGACACCCAGCTCAACGATCTGAGCGAGACCGAGCTGACGAAGCTGCGCCGCAAGCGCATCGGCTTCGTATTCCAGGCGTTCAACCTGATCCCCTCGCTCTCGGTACGCCAGAACGTGGAACTCCCGGTCCGCCTGGGAGGTGCGAAGCTCGACAACGCCTGGCTCGATGAGGTCCTCACTCGCGTCGGCCTCGACGGCCGCGCGGGAAGCCGCCCCGCCGAACTCTCCGGCGGCCAGCAGCAGCGCGTCGCCATTGCCCGCGCCTTGATCCCCCGCCCCGACGTCATCTTCGGCGACGAGCCGACCGGCGCCCTGGACACCGTCACGGCCAAGGAGATCCTCTCCCTGCTGCGGTCCTGCGTGAACGAGACCGGCCAGACCGTCGTCATGGTCACCCACGACCCGGTCGCCGCTTCCTACGCCGACACCGTCCTCTTCCTCGCCGACGGCAAGCTCGCCGGGCAGATGGACGCCCCGACCGCCGACCGCGTCGCCGAGCGCATGACGCACCTGGGAGCGTGGGCCTGATGCTGCGCTACGCACTGCAGACCCTCAAGGCAAGGAAGGGCGGTTTCATCGGCGCTTTCCTCGCCCTGTTTTGCGCCGCGGCGCTGGTCACCGCCTGCGGCATCCTCCTGGAGACGGGCCTGCGCGGCACGATCAACACCGAGCGCTACTCCGCAGCCCCGGTGATCGTCGGTGCCGACCAGAACGTCCACCAGACCACCGTCAAGCACAAGAAGGGCAAGACCAAGACCAAGCACAAGGCCAAGCCGCTCGCCGAGCGGGTGTGGCTGCCGGCCGGGACCAGCGACAAGCTCTCCGGCCTTCCCGGCGTACGGAAGGTCGTCAGCGAGACCTCCTTCCCGGCGTACGCGGTCAGCCCCAAGGGCCAGATCCTGCCTGGCGTTGACGGCAAGCAGTCCTGGGGGCACGGCTGGTCCTCCGCCGAACTGACCCCGTTCAAGCTCATCGAAGGCAAAGCCCCCAAGAGCGCCGCCGAGGTCGTCGTGGACCGCGAACTCGCGGGCCGCACCGGGCTGAGGCCCGGGGATGAGGTCACCGTCCAGGCGACCCGCTCCCCCGCCACGTACAAGGTCAGCGGTATCGCCGCGCCCGCGGACGGCGACCTGAGGCAGCAGACGTCCCTGTTCTTCGCCGACGAGGAAGCCGAGAAGCTATCCGGCCGCGAGGGCCTGGTCTCCGCGATCGGCGTGCTGCCCAAGGACGGTGTCTCCGCCGGTGCACTCGCCGTACAGGTGAGCAAGGCCCTCGCCAACGACGACGGCAAGCGGTACAAGGTCGCCACCGGCGGCGACCGCGGCCCGGTCGAGTTCCTGGACGCGGGCAAGGCCCGGATCAAAATGGTCTCCATGGGCGGCGCCATGGGCGGCGCGTCCCTGCTCGTCGCGATCCTCGTCGTCGTCGGCACGTTCGCCCTCTCCATCCAGCAGCGCTACCGCGAACTCGCCCTGCTGCGCGCCATCGCCGCCACCCCCAAGCAGATCCGCCAGCTGATCGGCCGAGAGGCATTGATCATCGGCGCGGCCGCAGGTGTGCTCGGTGCGATCGCGGGTGTGCCCGTCGCCTACTGGCTGTACGGGAAGTTCGTCGACATCGAGGCCATCCCCGAGACCCTGGAGATGACCTTCAGCGTCGCCCCGTTCTTCGCGGCCATTTGCGCTGCCCTGCTCGGCGCCTGGGCCGCCGCCCGGATCTCCGCGCGGCGCACGGTCAAGATCCGCCCCGCCGAGGCGCTCTCCGAAGCGGCCATGGAACAGCGGCACTTCGCCCCGGGCCGGATCGCCACCGGCGTGTTCGTCCTGGCGGCGGGCATCGTGCTCGTCGTGGTGCTGAGCTGGCTCCGTACGGAACCGGCGTCGTCGCCCGTCACTTTCCTGTGCGTCGTCGTGCTGTCCGTCGCGGTCGCCCTGCTAGGCCCGGTCATCTCCCGGGTCGCGGTCGCGCTGGCCGGTATTCCGCTGCGTCTCTCGCGTGTCGGCGGCCACCTTGCCGCGGCCAACGCCCGTGCCAATGCCAAGCGGATGGCCGCCGCGGTCACCCCGCTGACCCTGCTCATCGGCATGGCGTCCACGGTGTTCTTCGTCCAGACGACGATGGGCGACGCGGCCCAGGCGCAGGCCAAGGAAGGCAACAAGGCAGACTGGGTGGTCGGTTCGTCCGGCCCAGGCGTCCCGGCGGAAGCGGCCGCCGCGCTGCGCAAGGTGCCCGGAGTCACCGATGTCACCGAGGCCGTACGGACCACAGTCCGCATCGGCCTGGAGAAGTACCCGGCGCAGGGCCTCACCCCGAAGGGCCTGTCGAACAACTGGGATCCGGACGTTTCCCAGGGTTCGCTCACGGGCTTCGGCGACAGAAGCGTGGCCCTCAGCGACGTGGCCGCCGACGGCGTCGGCAAGAAACCGGGCGACGCACTTAAGCTGACCCTCGGCGACGGCACCGTCGTCACCCTGAAGGTTGCCGCGGTCTATGAACGCGGCCTGGGGTACGGCGACTTGACCCTGTCACACACCCTGGTCTCGCAGCACGTCGACAACCCGCTCTCGTCCTCGGTGCTCGTCAACACGGCCGATGACGGCAAGGCGGGCCGTGAACAGCTGTCAGCCAAGGTCAAGGGATTCCCCGGCGTCGCGGTGCTCGACCGCACTCAGGTCGACGACCTGGCGGCCGATGTGCAGCAGTCCAACGCCGAGGTCAACTACCTCTCGATGGGCCTGATCATCGCGTTCACCGCGATCGCCGTGGTCAACACCCTCGCGATGTCGGTCTCCGACCGCACCCGTGAGTTCGCCCTGCTGCGGCTCGTCGGCACGACCCGCCGCCAGGTGATGTCGATGCTGCGGATCGAGTCAGCCCTGGTGGTGCTGGTCGCCACGGTGTTGGGCAGCGGAATCGCGCTGGCCGTCCTGACCGCCTTCAGCGTCGGCATGACCGGCGGTGCGGGCCCCTCGATCGACCCGCTGGTGTACGCGGCGGTCATCGGCCTCGCCGGGCTCCTCGCGCTGCTGGCCACGATCATCCCGGGCCATGTCGCCCTCAGCGGCCGTCCGGCGGATGTGATCGGCTCACGCCAGTAGCCGCGGCACGCATCAGTGGGGCGTACGGAAACAGTTCCCGTACGCCCCACAGGCGTTGAACCGTCAAAAGGCCGAGCGCGCACGCCGACGGGCTGGCTCCCGCTGCGGGAAGCCGGCCCCACGGCCTGTTCATGCTGCTGCTCTTGTCCTCAGCCGAGCACCGCACCGTCGCCCGCGCGGTCCGCCCGGCTGCGCCGATGGTCCAGGCGCGCGTACACCCGGTGCTGCCAGCGGGCCACACCGTCGTAGGCCGGGACGAAGACGTACGGCCGTGCCCCGCGAGGCGGTTGTCGACGACCGTGAGGTCGCCGTCGCGCAGCGCCGGCGCCGACATGGTCCCTCTTCACGCCGACCTACGCGTCCTGGGCGAACCCGATCGCGGCCAAGCCCACTTCGGGCGGCTGCGGCATCACCTTCGCGAACTCGAACCACGGCAATCATGCCGTCCAGACCCGGGCCCTGCACGCCTACCTGCGCTGGGCGCAACATGTACGCACGCCACCCTCGAGTGCTCGCCGCCCAACGGAAGGTGCGCGCTCGCATCGCAGCGAGAGGAGTATCCGCTGGGGCGGCCGCCCTCTGGCTGCCGCAGCCTGATCTACCGCGCGGCCCGCAGCGCTGTCGCGATCTGAACCACATCCAGGTCGACGACGACCTCCTCGGCGTCCCACACGCCGCGCGAGGAGATCGCCAGGCCGATTAAGGCCAGCTCGGCAGCATCGTCTCGCAGTTCGTACTCTTCTCGGCTCTCCTCACCGACCTCGCCCAGTTCCTCGCGATCCCAGGCAGCAACCGCCGACTCAGCCACGGACCGGGGCAACCGCACCTTGAGCCGACTGATCTGGGGATCGAGGTGAGCTCCGACCGCCGCTAGCACAGCCCGGTCCTGCTCATACCTCACGTATTGCTCGCAATCTTCCACGAGCCGAGACTACTCGGGCCCAGGTAGGTGATGTCGCCGACATACTTCGTGTTCGGGGCCTGGGCGGTGACGTCGCGGCCGATCAGGTCCGGCGCCTTGGCCGCGGCCGGGTCGGGGACGGTGGTACGGTGCCGGCGACGCAACCGGACCCCTTCGATCCCGGACACCCGCATGATCCGGGCGACACGCTGGTGGTCGACCGCCTCACCGTTCGTCTCGCGGAGCTCGGCGGTGATTCTTGGGGCTCCGTAAGTACCGTCCGATTCCTGGTGCACCGCCCTTATCCGGGTGGCGAGTATCCGGGTGGCGAGCTTCGCGTCGGCCGCCTGCCGGGCGGCCCGGTCCGCGGCGGTCCGGCGCCAGTAGGAGAAGCTCGAGCGGCTGAGGCCGAGGATGCTGCAGAGCCGCTTCACGCGGAGCGGTCAACGCCTGGGCAGGCGGTGCAGCACGACCTCGCCGAGCACTCCGTCCGCCACCGTGCACGTCATGTACGTGCAGTACGGCTGCCGTCTGCGGTCCGTAGGGGAGCCCGGGTTCAGCAAACGCAGCCCACCCGGCGCCTCGGTGTCCCAGGGAATGTGGCTGTGGCCGAAGACCAGGACATCGAGATCCGGGTACAGCGCGGCGCAGCGCGCCTCCCGCCCGCGGGCCGCCCCCGTCTCGTGGACGACACCGAACCGCAGACCCCCCAGCCGGACGCGGGCCACCTCCGGCAGCCGGGCCCGCAACTGCGGACCGTCGTTGTTGCCGTACACCCCGACCAGTCGTCGCGCCCGTTCCTCCAGCAGGTCGAGGGCGGCCACGTCGACCCAGTCCCCGGCATGGACGACGACGTCCGCCCGGCCCGCCTCGCGCAGCAGTTCGTCGGGGAGCCGCTTGGCACGCAAAGGCACATGGGTGTCCGAGACGAGCAGCAACCGCACGGGGAGGTCTGTGGCCACCCCGGTCATGTCGTCGTCCATCCGCCCGCCTTCCTTCCTGGTACGTCCTGCGACTCGCGTCCCTTCGACGGCCGAGCCGCCCTGCGCCACACCCTCCTCCGACACGCCGCGATATCTGCCGGCCCGTGACCCCGTGGCCCGTCAATCCTCCACCACGGACCAACAGCCCGACAAAACCTAGCCGAAGAGAGAAAAGATGACGGACATCGCATCGGGCGCAGTTGTCGTCTCGGCCATCAGGTGGCGGCGCCGACGGCGTTCGTAGGCTTCTTCGAACGCCGCGACTGCGCGGCGGAGTTCCTCCACTCCGATCGGCTTGCCACGCATGAGGAGCAAAACGGCGATCTCCGTGGCATGCGCGTCGCCCGTCATACCTGCCTCCGCGAGCAGCGCGGCAGCGTCCTGCTGTGCGCGCTGTCGGCGCTGCAGGTCTTCGTCGAGTTCCTTCTCGCGCTGCCGGTAAGCCTCCTCGTACCGCAGCCACTCTCTGCGGTAGGTGCGGCACCGGTCCCGGTCCGGCTCGGCGTCCGCCTGCCGCAGACTCGTGCCGTACTCGCCGGCGATCACGATGTCGAGCACCTTGCGCAGCGAGCGGTACGTCTCGGGCCGGATCGAGGGCACCGGACGACCGGTCGGGCCCCGGCCCTTGCGCGGCGGGGGCTCCAGGACGAGTTCCGCGATCCTGGCGACGTGAAAGCTCTGCTTGAAAGTCAGGAGTCCTGCTTCCTGCCGCCAGAGCACCTCGTCAAGAATGCACGCACTGATTCGCTGCGCCGGAACGTCGTCCCAGGGATGGTTCCTGCGCCTGGAGGAGGTCATGGTCCGAGTAAACGCCGCGCTCCGTGCCGTGACTACCCCGCCGCCAACCGACTCACTCACTCAGGACGGGCTGGGGACCGAGGAGCGCCGCATGCCAAGACCTGTTTCCGCTGGAGCGGTCATCGATCCCGGCTCCCCTCCTGGCTCCCCCGCAGGCCATCCCGGTCAGTTCCGGAACGGGTCTGCCTGCTTTCGCCGTTGGTCGGCGGGTTGCGCGCGTGGGCGGCCAGGCGTCCATGTGGCGCACGCCATTCACGCAGTCCAGTGCCGGGCAGGGCGCCCCGCGACGGGGTGGCCCTCCCTCGCCGTCGGCCCCGCGCCGATTGAGCACAGGTGTGCACGTCATCGCGGGTACCGCACCGGACACCGAGGCTCAAAGCGCTTTGTTTTCTGCTCACTTATGAGTGAAACAGACCTGCCTCTGTGCGGTTGGTATGTATTTTTTGAGGGTTTACCCGCCGGGAACCACGCCCTACGGCATAGGATCATGCCGCGCGCCCCCGGGGCCACTTCAGCCCCACCAACACCACATCCCCCACCAGCACGCCATCATCGACACCCCCCCACCGGCACCCCCCACAACCCGTTAACAGGTATCCGCGTGTCACCGATACTCGAGCCCGGTTCCGGCGACGGAGCCGCGCAGTGAAAATCAATCGTCGCCTCGTACTCCTCGTCAGCGCACCGCTCACCGTGGCCGTCGCCTTCTCGGTCCTGGCTCTCGCCCCCGCGACCAACCAGGCGCTCCAGGCCGACCGGCTCACCACCATGGTCGAAGTCGCCGAGGACGCAAGTGAGTTGACCTACCGGTTACAACGTGAGCGGGCGGCGGCCACCGCCCTGGTCTCCGAGCAGGGAAGCACGGAGGCGTTCCGGCTACGTGCGGAGGAGACCGACCGGAGCATCGCCGGATTCCGCAGCCGGGCCGGGAGACTCTCCGCCGTACCCGGCAGCGCCAAGGGCGCGCTGGACCGTATCGAGCGGTTCGCCGAGGAAATGCCCGGGCTCCGCGCCCAGGTGCGCTCGGGAAGCAGTACCGTCTCCGCCCTCGCCTTCGGCTACCGGATCGTGATCGCGGACCTCATCAGCTACCGGGACGGCATCGCGCAGGCGGACGGTGTGGACGCCGACATCGCGGACCGGATCCGTGCCGCGGCCGCCCTGTCCGAGGCCGCCGAGCACACGGCCCAGCAGCAGGTCACAGTGGCCAGAGCGCAGGCCGCCGGCGGGTTCACCACTGCCTCGCAGCGCACCTTCGACGCCGGCCGGTTGGGCTACACCGAGTCGATCGGCGCCATGTTCGACCTCGGCCCGGGCGCCTGGCGGACCTGGCTGGAGCGCACCCTCTCCGGGGCGAAGGCCCTGGAGGCCCGGCGCCTTGAGGACGAGATCGGGCGCACGGGCGCCGGCAGGGACATCACGGTCACGCCGCAAACCTGGCAGAAGGCGGCCAACGACCGCCAGGAGCTGCTGCGTTCGGTGGAGAAGCGGGTCGACGCGGCCGTTCTCGCCCAGGTCGCCGACGTACGCACCACCCTCATCTGGACGGCCGGCGCGGAGGTCGCACTGGTGGTGCTGACCCTCGTCGGCGTCGTCGTGGTCGCGATTCGCCTGGGCCGCGTCATGATCCGGCGGCTGCGCGAGCTGCGCAACGCCGCGCACGAGGTCGCCCACTCCGGGCTGCCCGCCGTGATGACCGAGCTGTCCCAGCCCGGCGCGCTGCGCGGCGCGACGCCCGAGGAAGTGGCCCGGCGCACCGGCGACCCGGTCCGGACCACGGGCGAGGACGAGATCGGCGAGGTCGGTGAGGCGTTCAACGCCGTCCACCACGAGGCCGTCCGCCTGGCCGCGCAACAGGCCCATGTGCACGAACAGTTGGCCGAGACTCTGGTCGGTGTCGCACGTCGGGGAGCCCGGTTGACCGCAGTCATGGTGTCCGAGCTGGACACCGTGCAGCGCGACGAGGCCGACCCCGTACGGATGAAGGCCCTCTTCGCTCTCGACCATCTCGCCGTCCGTATGGAGCGCAACACCAACAACCTTCTGGTGCTCGGCGGTTACGGAAACGCCCGGGTGCGCGCGGCCGATGTCGGGTGCTCCACCGTCATCGTGGCCGCCGCGCAGCAGATCGAGCGGTTCGACCGCGTCTCCCTCGGCGTGATCGAGTCGGGGATCGGCATCACCGCCCGCGCCGTCCACGACGTGGCGCACATCCTGGCGGAGCTCCTCGACAACGCCACCCGGTACTCACCCCCGGACAAGCAGGTCGGGGTCGCCGTGTGGCGGCTGTGGGACCGGGCCGTCGTGCAGATCGTCGACGAGGGCGTCGGCATGACGGCGGAGCGCCGCGCGGTCCACAACGCCGCGCTGCTCGAACCGCAGGCGGGCATCGGCGACGTACGGTCCATGGGGCTGCATGTGGTGGCCCGGCTCGCCGCGCGCCACGGCATCGTCGTCGAACTGCGCGACTCGTCAGGACCCGGCACGATCGCCGAGGTCACACTGCCCGCGAAGGTGCTGGCCCTGGGCTTCGCGGAAGACCGGGGGGCGCCGCAGCGCGAGCCCGGCAACGATGTCGGCTACGAGGCGTCCCGGCCGATCACACCGCCGGGGCCGCAGGGCCGCCGGCAGCCGGCCCGAGCGGAGGCGTGGCCCGACCGCCACGGCACCCCGGCCGGCACCCCGATCGGCGCGGGCCTGGGCGCGAGCGCCGGTACGGGCG
>NZ_JBHXJG010000115.1:0-22727 GCF_042723425.1 Streptomyces sp. NPDC058375
GGATCCGGGGCCGGGGCCCGGGATCCGGGGCCGGGGCCCGGGATCCGGGGCCGGGGCCCGGGATCCGGGGCCGGGGCCCGGGATCCGGGATCCGGGCTCACGCCATCCGGGCTCACTTCATCCGGGTCGCCCACTCCTGGACCTTCGCGATGCGCGTCTGGATCTGGTGGGCCGTGGCCTCCGCGCTCGGCGGGCCGCCGCATACCCGGCGCAGTTCGTTGTGGATCACGCCGTGGGGCTTGCCGCTCTGGTGGGTGTAGGCGGAGACCATCGTGTTGAGCTGCTTGCGCAGGCTCAGCAGCTGCTTGTGGGTGACGACGGGCCGGGCCTCGGCGGGCTTCTCCAGGAGGTCGGCCTCCTCGGCCGGCTTCTGACGGCTGTGCGCGATCTGCCGGCTCTGCCGCTTCTGGAGGAGGAGCTGCACCTGGTCGGGTTCGAGGAGCCCCGGGATGCCGAGATAGTCCTGCTCCTCCTCACTGCCCGGGTGGGCCTGCATGCCGAACTCGGCGCCGTCGTACAGCACCCGGTCGAAGACGGCGTCGGACTCCAGTGCCTCGAAGGGCAGCTGCTCCTCGGTCTCCTCGTCCTCCAGCTTCTCCGCGTCGGCGAGGAGCTTGTCCTCCTCGGAGAACGGGTTCTCCTCGTCGCTGCCCTTCTTCGGCTTGTCGAGGACGTGGTCGCGCTCGACCTCCATCTCGTTGGCGAAGTCGAGGAGCATCGGGATGGTCGGTACGAAGACGGACGCGGTCTCGCCGCGCCTGCGGGAACGCACGAAGCGGCCGACGGCCTGGGCGAAGAAGAGGGGCGTGGAGATGGTGGTCGCGTACACGCCGACGGCGAGCCGCGGCACGTCCACCCCCTCCGACACCATCCGGACCGCGACCATCCAGCGCGATTCGTCGCCGCTGAACTGGTCGATCTTCTTGGAGGCCGCCTTCTCGTCGGAGAGGACCACGGTCGGCGTCTCGCCGGTGACCTTCTTGAGGATCTTGGCGTACGCGCGTGCCGAGTCCTGGTCGGTCGCGATGACGAGGCCGCCCGCGTCGGGGATGCCCTTGCGGACCTCGGTGAGCCGCTTGTCGGCGGCGGCGAGCACGTTGGGGATCCACTCGCCGGTGGGCGCGAGCGCGGTGCGCCAGGCCTGCCCGATGGCGTCCTTGGTCATCGGCTCGCCGAGCCGGGCGGCGATCTCGTCACCGGCCTTCGTACGCCAGCGCATGTTGCCGCTGTAGCTGAGGAAGATGACCGGGCGCACGACGCCGTCGGCGAGCGCGTTGCCGTAACCGTAGGTGTAGTCGGCCGAAGACCGGCGGATGCCGTCGTTGCCCTCCTCGTACTGGACGAAGGGGATCGGGTTGGTGTCCGACCGGAACGGCGTACCGGTCAGCGCGAGCCGCCGGGTCGCCGGGTCGAACGCCTCCTGGCAGGCCTCGCCCCAGGACTTGGAGTCACCGGCGTGGTGGATCTCGTCGAGGATGACGAGCGTCTTGCGCTGCTCGCAGCGGTTGCGGTGCAGCATCGGGCGGACGCCGACACCGGCGTACGTCACGGCGACGCCGTGGTACTCCTTGCTCAGCGGACCGGCGCTGTAGTCGGGGTCGAGCTTGATCCCTATCCGGGCGGCCGCCTCCGCCCACTGCTTCTTGAGGTGCTCGGTCGGGGCGACGACGGTGATCTGCTGCACGACATGGTGGTGCAGCAGCCACGACGCGAGGGTCAGCGCGAACGTGGTCTTGCCGGCGCCGGGCGTCGCGACGGCGAGGAAGTCGCGCGGCTGCTCCTGGACGTACCTCTCCATGGCGCCCTGCTGCCAGGCTCGCAGCTTGTTGGCGGTGCCCCAGGGGGCGCGGCCGGGAAAGGCGGGAGAGAGGTGGTGGGAGGCGGTGGTAGTAGTCACGGTCTCCGGTTCGGGGCGCTCGGGTACGTGGGTCGCTGCCGCTACCGCACCCGGCCCGAAGGACCCGGCCCGCGATACGACAACCGGGCCACCCTACCGGGGGCCCGGTCGGGAACCCGTACGAACGGGCCGCGCCGGGGCCCGAGGAGACGGTGCTCACATGGTGTCGTGCAGAGCCCTCAGCCGCCCGGCGATCTGGTCCACGTCCTCAAGACTGCCCATGGCCACCTCGATGACGAGTTTGTATGCCTCGTCCTGGTCGACCTCGACCATGTCGGTCCCGTTGATGTCGAGGAACACGACCGTGGACATCCACGCCATGCGCTTGTTGCCGTCGACGAGGGGGTGGTTCACAGCCAGTGACTGCAACAGCCCGGCGGCCTTCTGGAAGAGGTCGGTGTACGCCTCGACACCGAACATCTGCGACTGAGGCCGGTGGACCGCCGAGCTGAGCAGCCCCAGGTCGCGCACCGCGACCTGCTGCCCCCCACAGGCGAGCTCCGCCAGGTCCAGGACTTCCTGGACCGTCAGATACTTCACTACTCCCCCAGCCTCCGCAGCAGATCGGCGTGGCGCACCGCGTACTTCGCACCGAGTCGACGGACCGACTCCCGGTCGGCCTCAACCTCCAGATAGCGGTCGATCGCCTGAAGCACTATGGCGTGCATGCTGCGCCCCTCCTGCTCGGCGCGGAGCTTCAGCGCCTCTTGCTGGTCCTCACGTATACGCAGGTTCATAGCCATACCAAAAAGGTACCACCCATGGGGCCATCGCGGTACCGTCACTTCTCCCGTACGACCACCCGGGTAGCCACCCACACCCCCACCAGCGCCACCCCCGCCATCGGCAGGAACACGGCGGCGAACGCGCCCGGCTGCGAGCCGGCGGATCCGGCCTGCACCGCCCCGTGCGCGGCCGCGCCCACCGCCCCGCCGCCGAGGGCCGCGAAGGCCGCGCCGCCGGAGGCCAGGAGCAGCACGTTGGAGAGCCCGTCGGAGATCTGGAGGGCGGCGGAGTTGGAGCCCGCCTCCTCGGGGGCGGACAGCTTCAGCAGCAGCACACTGGTGGAGGCGATCACCATGCCCATCCCGAAGCAGCCGAAGGCCCAGGCGACGGCGACGGTCCAGACCGGGGCGCCCTCGATGAGCACGGAGGGCGCGACGGCGATGGAGGCGGCGACGAGCAGCATGCCGGTCACCATCAGCCGCTCCCGGTGCGCTTCCATGCGCGGCCGGGACTGCACGAACGAACCGAGCGCCCAGGTCGCCCCGCCCACGGCCAGCGAGAGCCCGGCCATCGTCGGGGACAGCCCGCGCTGGGTGACCAGCATCAGCGGTACGAAGGACTCGGCGGCGATGAACGACCCGGCGGCGATCCCGCGCAGCAGGACCACCGAGGGCAGCCCGCGCCCCGCCCGTACGGTCCCGGTGGGCAGCAGCCCGCGGACGGCGGGCACCAGGAGGGCGGCGCCGACGGCGGCCGGCAGGAGGGCGAGCCAGTTCAGCTCCTGCCCCGCGTACTGGAGCAGCCCCGCCCCGGCCGAGATCCCCAGCGCGAGCCGGATCCGGCGCCGGTCGTACGGCTCGGTGGCGGCGGCCGGGTCCGCGGGCCCGGAGGCGGTCCGCCGGATCGCCGGGAGGGCCAGGGCAAGCGGAATCACAATAAGAACGGGGATGCCGACGAACACCCAGCGCCAGCCGAGCTGTTCGGTCACCGTCCCGGAGGCGAGCGGCCCGACGACGGAGGGGATCACCCAGCTCGCGGCGAAGGCGGCCAGGATCGCGGGCCGGATGCGCTCGGGGTAGGCCCGCCCGATGACGACGTACAGGGCGACGATCACCAGCCCGCCGCCGAGCCCCTGGACCGCCCGCCCCGCGATGAAGATCCACATGCTGGTGGCCGCCCCGGAGAGCAGCAGACCGACGCCGAACGCGGTGATCCCGGTGGCGAGCGGCTGGAGCGGCCCGCGCCGGTCGGCCCACTGGCCGGAGAGGACCATGGCGAAGAGGCTGGTGGTGAAGTACGCGGAGAAGGCGAACGCGTAGAGCGGGATCCCGTTCAGCTCACGGGCGGCGACCGGCATGGCGGTACCGACCGCCGTGGCCTCGAACGCGATGAGGAACACCACGGACACGATGCCGATGCTGAGCGCCCGGTAGGTACGCCCGAGAACCCCTTCGACGGCCGCCAGGGGGACGTCGGACAACGGGTCCGGGGAGCGATCGTCGGTCGCGGGCGGCGTGAGGCGGGCGGCATCGGTGCCGTCGCGCGGTTCGAGGGCGGTCATGGCCTCAGCGTAAGGGGCATGGCCCGGTTTGAACCCTGTCGATATACGGTCCCGGGCTCGGCCCTTGGTCGTAGGTCCGGAGCCCTGCGCCCCCGCCCCGGGTATGAACGGCGTATGGCAGTCGCATTGCGACCCGACCGGATTCCTTGAGGCGGCGGACGGCGACCCGTAGCGTCATGGACAGAGCACGGATAACGCACCACCGCACCACACCTCGCCACCCCCGACCGTGTGCCCGAGAGGCTCAGGGGCTCGACTGCAACTCGAGTTACACCGGTTCGAATCCGGTCACGGTCTCCAGCGCGAAGGGGCCGCTCCCAAGCAAGGGGACGGCCCCTTCGCCGTACGCGCAGGGCATCCGCGCAGGCCGTCCGCGCACGACGTACTCACAGGCCGTCCGCGCACGGCGGCCGGGGCTCAGCCCGTCTTCAGCGCCTTCATCACATCGCGCATGTCGCTGATCAGTTCAGCCCGGTACGCGAGCAGCTCGGGCTCCGGCGGCTCGTCCGGCGGCTCCTCTTCGCCATCGTCCGTGTCGTAGTTACTCCAGGCGGTCAGGGTGAGCGTCACGACGGCACCGCCCTCCACCACCTTCAGCTGCATGACGTTGTCGTTCAGGACCAGCAGATGGGCCAGGTCCCCGAGGTCCGGTACCCGCTCCACCTGTGTCACTTCCATGCCGTCGATCTCCGTCAGCGTGCTGCTCGCCTCGAACTCGGGGCGTGGGTCGGTCTCCTTGTGCAGCTCGGCCGTGACGGACGCCTCGTAGCTCTCCGTCCACCCCGCCGGTTCCTCGCCGCCCTGCGCCGCGGTGTCCGCCGGAATGAGGGTGACGGTGCACCTGATGCGGTGGAGAGCCGGATGCTCGATCCCGTCCAGTCCGGTCTCCGCCGGCTCGGTCTCTGTCGCCCTCACCACCTGGGCGAGGGCCTTGAGCTCCACGGCAGCACAGGAGTCGGACTCCACCCGGTAGCCGCGCAGGTCCGGCTTGGGGTCGCCGCCGATCCCGTACGCGAACACCCCCGTCGCCCACACCACCGACGCCGTCAGCGCCCCGCCGGCGGCCCACAGCACCCCGCGCCACCGCCGCCGCCCTGTCGCGGGCTCCCGATCGAACCCGCTCACCACGTCCTGGGACGAGCCCGGCTCGTCCTCCCCCACCAACTCCGGCTCAGAAATCACACCGGCACCTCCCCCTGGTCAAGGGGTACGGTACCGGCCGGGCTTCGCGCCGCGGCTCCATAGGTGACGCGGGGCAGAGCGACACTCGGGGCTCCTGCCCTCCGTTGTGCTCACAGCCCAGCTCCCTGGACATGGCCAGGGCGAAGGAATGGGCCAAGGTCGCGGAGGCGTCCGTCAACTCCTCCGGGGCGCCCTCGGGATCCCTTCCATGGACTACCACCGATCTACACCGAGTCTGAGGTGAGTTGGCGTGGAGCCGGACAACTTCTCGCTCCGGCAACTGGACGATGGCGACATCTGGAGCAGCCAGGGTCCGCTCCCCATCGGAAGCACCCGGAACTTCGGATCGAGTTCACCCTTCAGCAAGGGGGTCGCTGGTCAGGCCCCAGGTGATCTCCAGCTGATCACTCAGGATGTCGCCGATCGCGAACACCTGGCAGACGCCTCCTCATGCCTCGCTCAACGACCTTGCGGCGCGCGCGACGGTGGACCCTTCGGCCGACGCCTCGAATCGCGACAATCTCGTGATCACCTTCAGGGCTTCTGCCGCGACGGTGGAGATGGCAGTGCCGCCGCAGAGTTCCCTCGGCCCCGCGGAGCGCTCATGGGTCGCGCCGAGGCGGCTACGGCTGGAAGCCCCCTCACGCTCCCTTGCCCTCCCCCTGGCCACCGGCCGCAGTGACCGACCGAGGTAAGTCAGCGGAGAAGCCGTGCCGGTACAACCGGATCTCCGGTGCAGGCCAGTTCGTCCACCAAGGTTCGTGCGAACGTTGACAGCAGGGCTTGACGCTGCTCGACCGCCAACCCTGGATCCCTGATCATCATCTGCAGGGGAAGCTCTTCTGCCTGCTCCGGTGCTGCACCGGGGACACCGCATGCGACGAGGAGCCTCACGATGGGCTGCCCGGTCTCCAGCTCGACGAACACCTTGTCGTTTACCTGTCGCCAACTCTTGGCGTACTTCGGCTTGCGCATCGAATCGACGGTGAGTGCCGACCACTTGGCCTGCGCATCAATCACGTATCCGCCACCGCCCTCAGCTGGGATGTCAAGACGACAGGCGCTGTATGGATGGTAAAGCACATCATCAACTGACCACTTCTCGGCCTCGAGAGTCAGTGCGGCCGCCAGCCGACCCGGGCTATTGCGCGCTGTGGCATTCGCGTCACCGCCATCTACGGCGTCGACTGCCCTGCGGACGTTCTCCGTACCCAGGAACTGGCCACACACTTGGAAGCTGGCGGGAGTATGCACCTTCTTGTCCGCCTCAGAGTCTCCCGAGCACCCGATCAACACCAGAGCACACATAAGGACACCGGGTGTCGCGAACGCGGGAAACGAGCGCTTCATCATCACTTGACCTTCATCGACCGGTCCACGGCCGTGACGCCGCTGTTGTAGTCCTGCTCAATATCTTGGAAGAGATCGCGCCTCTCCTCTTTCGACATACCTGCTGAGTCGGCGTAGTGGAACATAGCAGCTGCGGCGCTGCGCTCACCCTGTGTACTCTCGGTTTCGATGCTGGTGAGCGCTTGATCGTCATTGTTGTACTCGGATTCTTTAAGGTATTCCAGAGTGTCAGTTCCGTACTGTGTGTTCACCGCACTGCCGGCCGCCTCCATCACCAGCGGTACCGCAACTGCGGCGACAACACCAGCGGCAGGCCCCAACACAACGGCCGACCCGACTCCGACCACGGCCGTCACCGCACCACTGACGCCGGCCTTGCGCCACTCCGCACTCTTCTCCATCGCCAGATTCTTCGCATCCTCATCGTTAGCGAACTCATCACGGATTCCAAAGCTGCGCGACTCATCGATAATTCCGTGAACCTTGGTCGCGTTTCCGCCGAACGCCAACGCATCTTCCGTGTTGTCTCCGAACGATCGAAGCCCGCTGGCCTGATACACCTGTTGAGCACTGCTCAGAGTCCGGTAGCCCTCGTCATCCGTGGCGACTGCGGTCATGAACCTCAGCGCCGCGTTCTCTCCGAAATCGGTCCTTTCGGATCCCTTGCGACTCATGAAGAGTTCTTCGCGTCCTACCGCATCTCCATAGCCGCCGAAGTTATAGGTCGAGTAGTTCAGGTCGTCAATGTAGGCGGCACCCATGCGCGCCAAGCTGTCCTTCATCGACTCATGCCGATCCCGAAGCCCGGAGTCCCCTCCGTAGCTGTCGATCACGTTCTTCATGATGCCCGCCGTCACCTCATCACGCTTCAGCGTGGGTGAGGGGTCGTCCCAGGCGTGCCCGGTGGTCGCCGCCTCCAAGGCCCTCCCGAGCGCGTCGGGCATGTACTGCGTGGCCTTCTTCGCATCGTCAGGATTGTGGCCGGTGATGTCGATGAACGGGTCGTATTCCTCGTTCTGGAAGAAGCCCAGGTAACTTGTAATACCCTTTCCGAGATCAGCGTCACCCCTCCCCCGAGTTCCGTCCTCGTTGTACGCGGTGGGCTTGTCGGAGAAGAACTGTTTTGCGGCCTCGGGACTATGCCCCAGGGCTTCCAGCATGCTGTTCACCGGGTCATAGCCGGATCCGTTGACACCCGAGGGGTTATACGGATTCTCCGGCCCACCGGGCACGCCCTTCGACGCGTAGAAGAGGTCGTTGTCCTTCTGCCTCAGCTGGACCACATGCTCGGCCATGGGGTTGAGGAACTTGGGGTCGTAGTTCCCGTACCGCATGATGCCGCCGAGCAGTTGGTAGCCGAACGGCCCGCCGTTGTCGTTCTTGGCGAGCGGGAAGCGTTCCGTTCCCATCTTGCGGAGCTCCGGCCCCCACTCCGCGGTGAACGCCTTGTCCTGCGAAGCGGTCGCCAGGTTGAGTCCCAGGTTCTTCTGGAGCGCCTGGACATCCTTGAGCCGCTCCTCATCGAGGTTCACGCCCTTGTGCGTATCCATGGCGAGCTGCCCGAAGAAAGTGAGTGCCTTCTCCGGGCCGAGCTTCTCGTAGAAGCCCTTGGCGAACTCGGGTGACTTGGCGTTGTCGCGTAGCAGTTCATTGAGCGCCTGAAGTTGGGCATGCGTGAGGTCGCGTCCCTTGCGCGCAAGGTCGGCCGCACGGGCGGCTTCCTCTTGGTCCAGATTCTTGTACTTCGGGCTACTGAAGTCCTTGCCCTCCGTGACATTGGCCTCAAGAGCGTTCCTGAAAGCGACGTCGGTGTCGTTGCAGTTGTCCACGATCAGGTCGATCTTCTTCTGCCACGACTCGATGTTCTTCCTCTCCTGCTGGAGCAACTCGTTGTAGTCGGGATCGTCGCGCGCCGCGTTGTTCTCGGACAGCGGGTTACGCGCCGTCACCTTGCCCTTGGCGTCCACATGGATGCCCGCCTCGCGCCCTTCTACCTCGCGGATGTTCACCAGATCATCCTTGGCCTTCTTGAAGGCCGTGTGCGCGTCCTCCAGGACGAGCTTGACGCCTTTGGCCTCGGCGACCGCGTCCTTGAACTCCTTGGCGGTCTTGCCGATGAAGCCTTTGGTGACGCCGGCGTTCGCACCCTCCCACTCGGCCTTGTCCGCCTTGACCTTCATGCCGTCGTTGGCCACCTCGGCCAGGCGTTGCAGCTTGGTGACCATCTCCGACCAGTCGTCGGCAGCCTCCTTCAGCTTGCCGAGCGGTGCGTCGATGATGTCCTCGTACTCCAGCACGCCAACTCCCCCGTGACTTACTTCAGATACTCGTTGAGCTTGGAGACACTGAGCAGCTTGCCGACGATCTCGACGTCGTCCTTGTGATGGGCGGCCTGCGAGTAGTCGAGGTGGTTCGAGATCTGCGCGCAGGCGTCGAGGAGCGTCTTGAGGTGTGTCTGCCAGCGGTCGTGAACCTTCAGCAGCCCGGATCCACTCACGAAGTTGCCGTTGGTGAGCGCGATGGCCGCGTCGAAGGTCGCGGGCCGGGCGTGGTCGCCGTCCTTCGACAGCCGCGTGCGCAGCTCGTATGCGTCATGCCCGATAGCGCCCAGGTCGTCATCGTTGACGGCAAGGTCAGCCTGGGACGGGCCCTTCGAACTTCCTGGTTCGGCAGGTACGCCATTAAGACGCATATCAACCCTTTGGGTCGATTCGGCGCGAAGCGTTGACCATTCTGCGTCGAACGTCATGAGTTCCCCTGTGGCTACTTGCGAAGTCCTCTGAAACCTCGGCGACTTCACCCGACAAGAATTCCCATAATAGCAACCTGGTATCGATGGGATCGCCCCGAACCATGCGGTCTTCGCAACTCCGTCACACGGAAAGAGACGAACCACCCTGCGAGCGACGCCAATCCCAGCCAACTACCACCCACAAGACTCTTGCCCCACACCCCCAGGAAGAGCAGGCTGCACTACCTACAGAGGCTGCATTGACGCGATAAAAGACTTCGTTTCAGCCAAGCGAATGAGGTTGAATTCCGCCATAACGCGTCCCATCACAGAGCAGAGCAACATGCGCTGGTCGCACACCGAGCATCTTCGCGTGGCCCACTGATCAGGTGACGGGCGCCGTGATACGTAACGAGCGGGTACCCAGGGAGCCTTGACCGAGAATGTGAGGTCTCCACCACGTTGCTCGGGGCCTCGGCGGTCATCTCTCCTGCCGCACTCGACCGGCCGTAGGCACTTGTGGACTGGGCCCTCATGCTCCTCGGCAGCCACGAGGGGGTACGCCGAGAACTCCGCCTGTTGAGGATCCCACCCCTACTGCTGGGCCGAGCGCACGACGTGACCGCTGCCCGGACCCACCGGATCATCCGGAACTGGAAACGGCAGGGTGCCCAGTTCCCGCCTACTGGGCAAGCATCTGGCTGACCAGAGAATGGTCAAACTGTGCACCGGTCACTACATGGGCAGAGACCGAGCGTGGTGTCGGCCCATCCCGGGAGCGCCGCGCATCCCATCACTCGACATCATGCCGAGCAGAGGCCTGGCACGCTCTTCAGCCGACGGAACCGGGGCCTCGGCCGGGAGGAGCCCCGTAGGGAGCGTCGGGGTACGAGTTGCTCGGCGGCGAACCGTAGGGAGAGTGCGGCGGCTGCAGATGCTGTTGGTGCGGATACGGCTGCTGTTGCCACGCTGGCGGAGCCTGCGCCGCAACAGCCTCTCGCCGACGGGAACGGACCACTAGCGCAGTGGCGACGCCAACCACTACGACGGCCGCGCCAGCTCCGAGGCCGAGCCAGAGCCCGGTGTTGCCGCCCTCGCCCGTGGCCACGGCAGCCGGTTCCTTGCTGTCCTGAGCACCATCCGCGGCCTTGGAGGGCTGCGGTGAAGGCGCCTTGGACGCCGCTATGGCGAGATCCGGAAGCGGGTACACATCTGCTGGCCCGGGATTCCCAGGCGTCTTGAGCGCGATACGCGGACGAACGATCCCGTAGCCGATCCCATCAGACCGCTTCTTGCCACTGACGGGACCACCTGCGGTGTTCAGCATGACCCGCAGAACCTGATTGTTCGTCCAGTTCGGATGCTTGGACCAGATCAAGGCGGCCGAAGCGGAGGCGAGAGCCGTTGCGCCGCTGGTGCCGTTGCCCTCACAAAGACCAGTCCCACCATCGCAGGCGTGGATCATCTCCTCGCCTGGCGCGGCCAGATCGACCTGGGGTCCGTAGTGTGAGAAATCGGACCTCGCCAAGTCGCGACCCACGGCGCCAACGCCGACCGCTCCAGGTGTAGCCGCAGGAAACATGACCTTGTTTCCCTTGTGGGCATCGTTCCCAACGCCCGCGAACACCAGAGAGCCTTTACTCAAAGCGTACGCGACAGACTCATCGAGAATTTGCGATCCCCGCTCAACAGCCATCGAGATGTTGATGACTTTTGCGCCGGAGTCTGTGGCGAACCGGATAGCCTCAGGCGTCGACCTATTGAAATTCTTTAGGGACTCCGCCTCGTTGTTCGCCTTCTGACTGAGACGAATCGGCAAAATCTTTACCCCTGGCGCCAGCCCGAATTCCCCCACACCTCCATCTCTTTCACCTGTTCCGGCGATCAGTCTGGCCATACGAGTACCGTGACCATCAATGTCAGTGTGCTCGTCCCCAGGAGTTCGACCTGCCAAGTCTTTACCCTTGAGGACACGCCCTCTCAGATCGGGGTCGGAATCGTCGACGCCGGTGTCAATCACGGCGACGGTGACTCCTTCTCCCGTGCTGGAAGCCCACATCTCATCCGCTTGCATCACGTCGAGATGCCACTGCTTGGACCTTATGGAATCAGCATGTGCAGGGGCGGGCATGCCTACCAGAAGTCCAACCAACAAGGCGATGGAGATCCGGGCAGGAGTTCTGCGGCGACTACCAATAGACATACGGTTCCCTCTGCAAGTATTGGTCAGTCGATAACCGGCGGCACGACGCGTCGAGCGCCCTGCTGCCACGTTTCCTCGTCCTCCGTCAGGTAGTCAGGCCTCTCGCTACCGTCGTCCCGGCGCGAGTTGCCAGCACGTGGCGAGCCAACGGCACCTCGCCCCATTGCACCAGTGCTGCGCGCACCTTCGCCGGACGCCGTGCCGCGCACAAGGCCCGTCCCGCCCGGCGTAAACGGCCGTGCACCGGACTGGCCCGGCTGCTGTGGACGGCCGCCCACCATTCCCCCGGCTTCGCCGGCGAGCCGTCGTCCGCCGACGATGCCGCTCTGTCCACCCCCCACAGCACCGCCTGGCCCATGCGTCATCGGTGCACGACCAGCGTGAGATCCTTCGCCACCGACCACTGTCCCTCGCGGCAACCCTGCCACCGGTCGACCCGAAGTCTGCGGAACAGGCCGACCACCGACGATGCCATTGGTCGGAGAGGAACGCCCGACTTGCCCATTTCCAGGACCACTTACCCCAGGCATAGCCAATGAAGGACGCGCAGAACTCACCGGTCGACCTTGACCATTCGCCGACGGGAGCGGGACAGTGCTCTTATTCAGCAGCGGTGGAGTTCCCCCGACCACAGGAGGAAATCCGACATCAGACCTGCCACCACCAGCCTGCCCGAGTACCGGAGTGGTTGTCGGCACTGATGGCGCCTCCGGACGCGCTATTACGCTGTCGATGCCCATGTGCACCGGAGAGGTAGCTGGCGGAGGCGAGCTGGCAGGACTGAAAGCGTCGGTAGAAGCAACCCTTCGCGGTGCGTCCTCGGCGGGTCGAGGTACAGGGCTCTGCATCTCCGGACTCATCGTGCTGTTGCCGACACTCGAGGTGGCTGGACCCAGTTGACTCACATCGTCGACGGTCTTATCGGCCCGTGGCATGACCACCTGCGGCGGCGGAGGAAACTCCGGCCTCTCCAGCTTATCCAGCTGGGCCACCGAGTGCGTGTACGTCTGGGAGAGCTTCCGCATCTCCGCCGCTGCGGCCTCCCGCTCCCCGTTCAGCTTCTTGATCAGCCCCGCCGAGTCCGGGTCGTTCCGTGCCGACTCCGCAGCCTTGAGGCTCGCCTCGGGGTCTCCCGTGGGGCGAGGGATCGCCGCCTTGGCCTGAGCGATCGCCGTGGCGGTTTCGGCCAGGCGCTGCGATGCGTCCTTGCTGAACTCACCCAGGCGCAGCGTGGAGTTGGCCAGATCCGCACTCCAGGTGCGGAACGAGTCGGCGCCGTCGCCCCTCCACTTCACGATCTGCGGGCGGACCTTGAGCTCTTCGCCGATCTTCGAGATCTCTTTCGCCGCACTCGACAGACGATCCGCCACACCCTGCACAGCCGTGCTGCTGGCCTGGTCCAGCCACGCGATCATCTGCTTGTGCGACATGTCCTCAAACGATGTCGAACCCATCTCACTCCCCCGTTCCTACCGACGATCGCCCTGCCAGCTCCACCGCCATCAGGCACCCCCGGTGTCATCGGTCGGCGAAGGCTGAGGCGTGGGCGGCGTCTTTTCGCCGTTTCCACTTCCCTTGTCCCCGCCCGGAACCGGGTTGTACTCACCGGGGTAGTGCTCCTCCGCACCCGCCTTGATGGCGAGCATGCGGTCGCGGATGTCCTGGTCCATGTTCTCGTAGCCCTTGTGCGACGCCAGGACCGCGATGCTCATGCCCTCGATGGAGTCCGAGAGCAGCTTCGACAGGGTCTCCAGCTCGCCGACGACCTTCTCGTACGAGGCGTACATGCCCTTTGCCTCCGGCCACCCCACGTCGCCGAACTGGCTGTCCTTGATGGACATCTCGCCCAGCTTCTTGGCGTCCGCCGGCGATGCCTTCAGGTCCACGAGGATCTCGTCGATACGGTCACGGAACTTGGTGAAGGATTCCAGCTCGGTGTAGAGCTCTGTGACCATGCTCTGCGCCGCAGCGACAGCGCCCCCAATGAATCCCCCGAAGACTCCCCCGGAGGAGCCGGCCCCTTCGGAGCCCTCTCCCGTCGCCACAACACCCTCCCCGTTGCCCTGCTGGTACAGCTTCGAGGATCACTGTAGCCAGCATCAGTGACAGCTCGCACCCTTTGATTGCACGTGCAATGCGCATCACACCGCCCCGACGGCGATAACGAGCCAGTCAGGGCTTGGGCGTTGCCACCGCCGCCTGGGGTCTGATGGGGAGTCGGTTCACCGGGCGGCCCGTGGCGGAGCGGACCGCGGAGGCTACCGCGGCGGGGGCCGTGACGACCGGGACCGCCGAGGCCGGCTTCGCGCCGAACGGGGCCACCACGTCGCGTTCCTCGACCAGCTTCACGATCCGGATGTCCGGGGCGTCCAGCGAGGTCGGGAGCGCGTAACCCGTCAGGTCGGGGTGGCGGATCAGGCCCTTCGCGGTGCGGAGGTTCTCCGTCAGGGCCGCGCCGATGCCCTGGGTGATGCCCGCCTCGATGCGGATCGCCAGCTGGGCGGGGTTGAGGACGCGGCCCACGTCCTGGGCCACCGCCATCTCGACGACCCGGACCGAGCCGAGCTCGATGTCCACGTCGACCACCGCCCGTACCGCGCAGAACGCTAGGCCGACGAACGCGTCGCCCTGGCCAGACTCGTCGAGCGGTTCCGTGGGGTGCGGGCGGCACTGGGCGGTCGCCCAGAGCTCCTTGCCGTCCAGCGCCTCCGTGACGGTGGTGGAGAGCACACCGTCGTACGAGGTGATCTTCCCGTCGGCGATCTGGAGGAGCTCCGTGGACATGCCGAACTTGTGCGCCAGCGGCTGGAGGAGTTGGGTGCGGACCATCTTCGCCGCCCGTTCCACCGCACCGCCCGACACCCAGGTGTGGCGGCCGTGCGTCGCCGGGCCCGCGGGCGGCTGGTCAGTGTCCACCGCCGCTACGTGGACCTCGTCCACGCCCAGGACCTCCTGGACGATCTGGCGGGCCAGGGTCGTGAAGCCCTGGCCCGTTTCGACCGCCGCGCAGATGACGGTGGCCACGCCGTCGTGGACCCTGACCGTGGCCGTGGAGACCTCGTCCGTGCCCTCGGCGCCGAGCATGTGGACCATGCCCAGGCCGTAGCCGACGCCCCGGCGCACCGCCCCCGGCTCCCCCGCGCCCTCGGGGCCGCCCGGCAGCAGCCAGTCGTCCTCCGGGGCGTCCTTGGGGAGGGCGGGGAGGGGGAAGCCGCGTACGGCCTGGAGCAGTTCGGCGACCGGGGCCGGGCAGGTCACCGTCTGGCCCGTGGGCAGGATGTCGCCCGTGGAGAGCGTGTTGCGCAGCCGCAGTTCGGCCGGGTCGATGCCCAGCTTCGCGGCCAGCTTGTCCATCTGGCCCTCGTACGCCGCGCAGACCTGCATCGCGCCCTCGCCGCGTACGTGACCGGAGGGCGGGTTGTTCGTCCGGACCGCCCAGCCCTCGATGAAGGCGTGCGGGACGACGTACGGGCCGCAGGCGAACGCCACGGCCGCCGCCAGGGATTCGGAGGAGGCGTCGGCATACGCGCCCGCGTCCAGGAGGATCTGGGCCTCCACCTTGACCAGCCGGCCCTCCGCGTCCGCGTGGTGGCGGTAGCGCAGGAGGGTGGGGTGGCGGTGGGTGTGGCCGAGGAAGGACTCCTCGCGGCTCGCGGCCAGCTTCACCGGGCAGCCGGTGCGCAGCGCGAGCAGGCCCAGCGGGATCTGGAAGCCGGGGTCCTCGCGGTCGCCGGTCGCGCCGGGCACCCCGGTCACGACGACCTTGACCCGGTCCGGCTCCAGGCCGAAGCAGGCGGCGATCAGGTCGCGGTCGGTGTGCGGGTCGGTGGAGGCGGTGTAGATCTCCACGCCGCCGTCGGGCCTCGGCACGGCGAGGCCGGCCTCCGCGCCGATGGGGGCCGGGTCCTGGCGGCCGATGCGGTAGAGGCCCTCGACGACGACTTCACCCGCCGCCTCGGCGTCGCCGTAACGGAGGGGGATGTGGCGGATCAGGTTGCCATCGGGGTGCAGGGGCTCCGCCGCGAACGCCTTCTCCGGGTCCGTGACCGGCTCCAGCACCTCGTACCGTACGGCGATGGCGGCGGCGGCCAGCCGTGCCGTGTCCGGGTGGTCCGCTGCGACCGCGGCGATCGGCTCGCCGTGGTGGCGCACCAGGTCGGAGGCGAACACCGGGCGGTCCACCACATGGCGGCCGTAGTTGCTCTCCCCCGGCACGTCCTCGTGCGTGACGACCGCCCGCACCCCGGGCATCTCCTCGGCGCCCGAGGTGTCGATGGACACGATCCGGGCGTGCGCGTGCGGGGAGCGCAGCACGGCCGCCCACAGCAGGCCCTCGGCCCAGAGGTCCGCGGCGTACGGGAAGGTGCCCTCGGTCTTCGCGCGGGCGTCGGCGGCGGGGAGCGACGCCCCGAGGCCCAGCTGGGGCTGCTCCTGGTCCCGGCCGCCGCCGGGTCCGCCGCTCAGCGCGTCGATCCTGGGCAGGCTGGTGCTGGTCGCGTTGGCCGCGGTGGCCGCGTCGCTGCTCACGCCGCCTCCTTGTCGATCACGTGGTGCTGCTGGTGCCGCGTGTGCTGCTGCTGGACGGCGGGGCCGCGGGCTCGCCTCACAGCGCCTCTCCCTCGTGCGGGTGGGGGCCCTGCTGCACGCCGCCGGCGCCCGGCTCGGCCTGGTGTGGGATGCGCGCCTCGTCCGGGGCCGCCGCCGCCTCGGCGCTCGCCTCGCGGGCCGCGACGACGTCGGCGACGGCGTCGAGCACGCCCCGGTAGCCGGAGCAGCGGCAGAGGTTGCCGCAGAGCGCCTGGCGGGTCTCCAGCTCACTGGGGGCGTGGTTGCCCTCCAGCAGGTCGTGGACGGTCATCGCCATGCCGGGGATGCAGAAGCCGCACTGGACGGCTCCGCAGGCGGACAGGGCGCGCTGGACGTCGGAGGGCTCGCCGTCGACGGCCAGGCCCTCGACCGTACGCACCTCGCTGCCCGCCGCCGTGGCCGCGGGGACCAGGCAGGAGGCGACCAGCCGGCCGTCGACCTGGACGTTGCACGCGCCGCACTCGCCCTGCGAGCAGCCGTCCTTGGCCCCGGCCAGGCCGAGGCGCTCGCGGAGCACGTAGAGCAGGGACTCGCCGATCCAGGCGTCGCTGACCGGGCGGTCCACGCCGTTCACATGGAGCAGGTAGGACGCGGCGGGGTGCTCGCTCGGTACGTCGGAGAGGGCGGGGGTCTCGTCGGGGGCGGCGGGGGTGCCATCCGTGAGGGCCGTGGAGGCGGCGGTTTCGGTTGCGGTGAGGCCGGTGTCCGACAGTGCCTCCGTCTCCGCTTCCGCTTCGCCCTCCTCGGACGCGTTCCCCTCGGCTTCCGGCTCGGCTTCGGGTGCCGCCGCCGGGGACTCCGCCGCCGGTTCCGCTTCCGGGGCCTCGTCCGTCACGGGTACAGGAGCGGCCTCCGGTTCCGGTGTGGCCCAGGGGGCGGGGGCGCCGCCGGGCAGCGTCGCCGGGCGGGCGCTGTCCGCGTACCACTGCGGGGTGTGCGCCGAGGCCAGGAACTCACCCGATTCGTCCGGGAGATCCCCGTCCGCGACCGGGATCGTCCACTCGCCCGTGTGGCCCGTGTGCGCTGTGTGACCCGTGGGGGCCGAAGCGTCGGCCTCCCCGGTCGCCTGGGCCGCCTCCGGGGCCGACGCCGTCTCCCCCAGGGCTTCCGTGAAGTTCCACTGCGCCGTGGCGTGCGAGGTGTCCTGGTACGGGCCCTGGTAGCCGCTGGGCACGCCGCCCTGCTGGTTCGGGTCCGGCCAGTGGACCGCGCCGGTCTCCTGGGCGGCGGCCTCCTGCGCGGCGGCGGCCTCCTGGGCGCGTCGCTCGGACTCGGCCTGCTGGGTCTGCGTCTGGATCACCCAGCTGCCCGTCGCCGCCGGGTCCAGACCGGCGGCCGGGGTCAGCGGAACGATCATCGGCGGGACGTATCCGTGCCCGGGCGCGGCCAGCGGGATGTTCGCCAGGTCCTCCGGCGACAGGTGGACGAAGGCGGTGGCGTCGGCCGCGGTGGCGTCGGCGTCGAAGCCGTCGCCCTGCGGGGTCGGCTCCCAGCCGCCGTAACGGGGGTCCGGGCCCTCGGAGTGCCCCTGCCCCTGCTGCCCGGGCCGGTTGGCGGCTTCCTCATTGCTCACGACAGTGCCCTCCCCAGCGCGCGTCGGGCGAGCGCGGCGACGGTGCGCCGCAGGTGCAGGACGGCCGGGGACAGCGGCGGGGCCTCTGATCCGTCGGCCGGTGGTGCGTGGTCCGGGATGCAGGCCGCGGCGACGTACTCGCCGAAGGCGGCCAGCGCGTCGGGGGCCAGGCCCCGCTCGCCGTCCCAGTCGATCAGCGAGGCGATCCACTGCTCCGCCTCCAGCGGGCGCAGCGGCATCGGGGCGATGGCGCCGACCGCGCAGCGCACGCCCCGGCGGGCCGGGTCCAGGACGATGGCCACCGAGGCGGTGGCGCGGCCGGGGCCGGTGCGTCCGGTGGCCTTCAGGAAGACCTGCGGGGCGTGCAGCAGCGGTACGCGGACGAAGCCGATCAGCTCCGCGGGCTCCAGCAGTTCGCGGCCGGCCAGCAGGTGGGAGACGGGGATCTCGCGGCGGGCGCCGCCGGGGCCGGCGATGACGAGCTCGGCCTCCAGCGCGGCCAGCACCGGCAGGGCGTCGCCGGTGGGCGCGGAGGTGACGATGTTCCCGCCGAGCGTGCCCGCGTTGCGGATCTGGGGCGGGCCGGCCGCGCGGGCGGAGGCGGCCAGGGCGGGGATGAGGGCGGCGAAGTCGGGGCGGCCCATCCGGGCGTGGGTGAGTCCGGCGCCCAGGAGCGCGTGGCCGTCCTGGTAGTGCCAGCCGCGCAGCTCGCTGATCCGGCCGAGGCCGACCAGCCCCGAGGGGCGCAGGAGCCCCTTGTTGACGGCCGCCATCAGGTCCGTTCCCCCGGCGACCGGAACGGCTGCGGGCATGGCGCCGAGAGCCGCCACGGCCTCGTCCAACGAGGCCGGCAGCGTCACCGACTGCATCGCCTGCGGTGCGTGCGTGGTCAACCCAGCTGCCCCTTCCCGGTGTCCCGGCGCTCTGGCCTGTTCCGCCGTACGGTACGTGTTCACAGCCCGGACGTGGCAACTCTGGCACATCTTCCGATCGGACCGGCGCGAGGGTCCGCGAAGGGTGGATCCGTCCCTGACCTGCGGGATGTTCCGGTTTCGCATGTCTTCGGCGGGGAGGGTGAATTGCCACTCTTCAGCGAGGCTTGTACGACTTATGCCGTTCGCGCTCCCGCCCCGCCCTGCGTCGGCAGGCGGGGCGGGGGCGGACGCGCGTCGGCCGCAGCGGTCCCCATGGGCTTACCGGAGGGCTCCCCGGAGGACGGCTGCGGCCGACGGGCCGGTGCGCGGGTCACACCACCGGAGGCTCTCCCTCCAGCGGGCGGCCGAGGATGCCGGGGCGCTGCTGGCGGGGGTAGGGGCCGCCCGGCGGGCGGTAGTCGACGCCGAGGGCGTCGAGGCGGGCGTAGTGGGTGGTCATCCGGGCGTCGAAGGCGGCGAAGTCGCGCTCGGCGGGGGCCGGGAGGGCGGACCAGGCGACCTCGGCGAAGGCGGCGAGGCGTGGGAAGACCTGGTAGTCGACGCGGGCCCGGTTCTGCATGACCTCGGTCCACACGTTGGCCTGGGTGCCCAGGATGTGACGGGCCGCCTCCTCGCTCAGGCCCGGCGGGACGGGCTCGAAGCGGTAGACGTCCTCCAGGGTCCTGACGTACCCGATGGGCATCGGCTCGTCGGGGCCGCCGTCCTGACGGTGGTCCAGATACACCTGCTGCTCGGGGCACATGACCACGTCGTGCCCGGCCTCGGCGGCCGCGATGCCGCCGCCGTAACCGCGCCAGGAGGAGACCGCGGCTCCTTCGGCGAGGCCGCCCTCCAGGATCTCGTCCCAGCCGATGAGGCGGCGGCCCCGGGCGGTGAGCCAGGCGTCGAAGTGGCGGATGAACCAGGACTGGAGGCCGTCCTCGTCCTTCACGCCGAGTTCGGCGATCCGGGCCTGGGCGAGCGGGGACTCCTTCCACTGGTCCTTGGGGCACTCGTCGCCGCCCATGTGGACGAAGGGCGAGGTCTCGGCGGGGAAGAGTTCCAGCACCTCCTCCAGGACGCCCTCGAAGAAGCGCAGGGTGTTGTCAGTGGGGGCGAGTACGTTCGGATTGACACCCCAGGTGTCCCAGACGGAGAGGGTGGTGGTGTCGATGACGTCGGTGTTGCCCAGCTCGGGGTATGCGCTGATCGCGGCCTGCGAGTGGCCAGGGATGTCGATCTCGGGGACGACCCGGATATGCCGCTCGGCGGCGTAGGCGACGATCTCGCGGATGTCGTCCTGGGTGTAGAAACCGCCGTAGGGGGTCTCGTCCCACAGCTCGGAGGCGCGGTGGCCGTATTTGGTGCGCGAGCGCCAGGAGCCGACCTCGGTGAGGCGCGGGTAGCGCTGGATCTCGATGCGCCAGCCCTGGTCGTCGGTGAGGTGGAAGTGGAAGACGTTCAGCTTGTGGGCGGCCAGCAGGTCCAGGTAGCGCAGGACGTCGTCCTTGGGCAGGAAGTGCCGCGAGACGTCGAGCATCATCCCGCGCCACCCGAAGCGGGGTTCGTCCTCGACGACGACCGGGGGGATCTCCCAGGTGCGGCCCGGGGCGAGGGGGGCGCGCCGGAAGGCGTCCGGGCCGAGGAGCTGACGGAGGGT
This sequence comes from Streptomyces sp. NPDC058375, assembly GCF_042723425.1. Classification (NCBI taxonomy): domain Bacteria; kingdom Bacillati; phylum Actinomycetota; class Actinomycetes; order Kitasatosporales; family Streptomycetaceae; genus Streptomyces; species Streptomyces sp. NPDC058375. The sequence goes on from NZ_JBHXJG010000115.1 coordinate 20,385, forward strand.
CTGCGCGCCCCGGAAGACGCCGGCCGCCGTGCCGCCCGTGATGCGTACGGCGTTCGCCTCGACGGCCAGACGGTAGCCCTCGGGGGCGAGCGAGTCGTCGAGGGCCAGCACGATGCCCCGCCCGGTCGAGCCGGTGCCGGAGCCGTCGCCCGCGCCGGTGCCCGTGCCGTCGCCCTCGGGCAGGGGCAGCCCGGTGGCCGGGCCGAGCGTGGCGCGCAGCCAGCGGGCGACGCCCTCGGTGCCCGGTGCGGCGGTCACCGGGGTCGTGTAGCCGAGCGGGTACGGTCCGGCGGCGGCCGCGGTCACGGTGCGCGGGGCGGGGATCAGGCCGAGGACCGAGGCGTCCACGGGGCCCGGGGAGGGGGGGTTCTCGGGTGTCATGACGTCAGTCCTTAACCGCTCCGCCCAGTCCGGAGACAAGGCGTCGCTGTACGAGTACGAAGAAGACCAGTACGGGGATGGTCATCACCGTCGAGGCTGCCATGATCCCTCCCCAGTCGTTCTCGTCCGGCTTGAAGAAGACCAGCAGCGCCATCGGCAGCGTCGACTGGGACGTGTCGCTGATGATGAACGACTTCGCGAACAGGAAGTCGTTCCAGGTGGTGATGAAGGAGAAGACGCTCGTCGCGACCAGGCCCGGGAAGACCAGCGGGAAGAGGATCTGCCATAGGAACCGCGTACGGCTGGCCCCGTCGATGTAGGCGGCCTCCTCCAGGGCCTCGGGGACGGCCTTGACGAAGCCGCGCAGCATCCAGATGGCGAACGGCAGTGAGAAGGCCAGGTGCGGCAGGATCAGCGAGCCGAGCGTGTTGAGCTGGCCGAAGTCCCGCATCAGGAAGAACAGCGGGATGGTCAGCGCCTCCACCGGCACCATCTGCGCGACCAGGAACATGATCAGCAGTGTGGTGCGGAACTTGAAGCGGAAGCGGGTCACGGCGGTCGCGGCCAGGAAGGCCACCAGCGCGGAGAGGATGACGACGGTGCCCGCCACCAGCAGGCTGTTGAGGAAGTAGCGGCCGAAGTCCTGCTGTTCGAAGACCCGGCGGAACGAGTCGAGCGAGGGGGCGAGCGTCCAGGGGCGGGCGTCGGTGGACTGGATCTCCCCGGCCGGTTTGAAGGCGGAGAGCACCATCCAGTACAGCGGGAAGGCGACCGCGACGGCGATGAGCAGGGCGGCGGCCTCGGCCATCAGCCTGCCGGGGCGCTTGACGCGCAGGAGCCCGGCGAGGCCGCGGCCCTCACGTGCGGCGGCGCGTACGGGACGCTCGTGCACGGCACTGTCGGTCGTCGCGCTCACAGTTCCTCCCCCTGGCGGCGTACGAGACGCAGATAGACCAGCGTGACGGCCAGCAGGATCACCAGCATCACGACGCCGATCGCCGATCCGAGGCTGTACTGCGAGGACGCGAACGCCTTCTGGTACGCGTACACGTTGAGCACCAGGTTCTGGCCGGCGATGCCGCCGCCGTTGGTCATGACATAGATCTGGGTGAAGACCTTGAAGTCCCAGATGATCGACTGGATGGTGACGACGATCAGGATGGGCTTGAGCATCGGCGCCATGATGGTGCGCCAGATCCGCCACTGGGACGCGCCGTCCAGCGAGGCGGCCTCCAGCACTTCGGTGGGGATGGCCCGGATGCCCGCGTACACGGTGACCATCACGAACGGGAACGAGCACCACAGGACTTCGAGGAGGACGAGCGCGAAGGCGCTGTAGCGGCCGTACGTCCAGGAGAAGTCGCCGAGTCCGAGCACCTTGTTGACCGGTCCGAAGTCGGGGTCGAAGAGGAAGACCCAGACGGTGGAGCCGGTGATCGCGGGGGTGGCCCAGGCGCCGAGCGCGGCCATCATCAGCGCGAGCCGGGGCAGGGCGCGGATGCGGGTGAGCAGGACGGCGAGTGCGCAGCCGACGGCCAGGGTGGAGACGACGCAGGCCGCCGCGAAGAGCACGGTGGCGAGCAGGACCTGCCAGAACTGGCTGTCGTTGAAGAGGGTGGCGTAGTTGCCGAACCCCTGGAAGGTAGTGGGTTCGCCGCCGCTGACCTGGGCCTGGGTGTACTCCAGGAACGAGATCAGGCCCAGCTGGTAGATCGGGTAGACCAGCAGTCCGGCGAGCAGGACGAGCGCCGGCAGGAGGTAGAGCCACGGGGTCCAGCCGGAGCGGTTCGCGGGCGAGGCGGACCGGCCGCGCCGGGGCGGGCGGGCGGCCGGGGGGGCGGCGCCCCCCCCGGGCGGGGGGGGCCCCCGGGGGGCCCCGGGGGCCCCCCCCCCGGCCCCGGGCGGGCCGGGGGCCCGCCCCCGCGCCCCGGGGGACGCCGAGGGCGTGGGCCACCTCCAGGG
>NZ_JBHXJG010000116.1:0-22316 GCF_042723425.1 Streptomyces sp. NPDC058375
GCCGGTCAGAGCAGGACCCTCCGCAGCACGGCCTCGAACTCCGCCGCCGTCGGCGGGGTGTCGGTCAGCAGCCCCTGGAGGAGCAGTCCGTCGACGACGCCCTTGAAGATCTGCACCCGGACCGGGTCGTCGGTGTAGCGCAGGGCGTATCCGGCGATGGCGTCCAGCCAGCGCCCGGTGGAGGTGCGCAGCTCCGGCCGGCGGGCGGCGAGCAGGTAGAGCTCGTACTCGGCGAGGAGCCGGCCGGGGCCCGCCATCACGTTGGCGAGCAGCTCGGCGAGGGCGGTGAGGCCCTCGGGGTTGCCGTCGGCGTTCTCGGCCAGGCGTCGCATCCGTTCGGCGTCCTGGTCCATACAGACGGTGAGGGCGGCGGTGAGCAGGTCGTCGATGCTCTTGAAGTAGTAGGCGGCGGCGGTTGCGGGCTGGTTCGCCTCGCGCGCGACCGCCCGGTGGCTGACGCCCGCGACGCCCTCGCGGGCGACCACCTGAAGGGTGGCCTCGATGAGTTCCTGCCGCCGGAGCTCGCCCTTGAGCAGGCGGCCGTCGTTCGGTGATGCGGTCATCGTGCCCTCCGGGCGTCGTGGTCGGGCGGTACGGAAGCGGCGTGCCGTTCCTCGCGGCCGCGGGGCGTTCACCGGGCCGACTTCGCGTGCTTCTCGTCCGCGGGCGCCTCGGCGCGCGCCCGCAGACTCCGCTTGAGCGGGCCCTGGGCGGTCAGCGCCAGCAGCACCGTCGCGCCGCCCGCGGCGATGGCCACGACGAAGCCGCCGGAGGGGCCGAAGCGGTCGACCATACCGCCCGACACCGAGGCGCCGAGAGCGACACCGGCGCTGAGGCCGGTGATCGCCCAGGTCATCCCTTCGGTGAGGGCGGCCGGTGGCACCGTCTTCTCGACCAGTCCCATCACCACGATCATGGTGGGCGCGAAGAAGAGGCCGGAGAAGAAGACGGCCGCGGAGAGCGTGGCGATGTTCCCCACGAGCAACAGGGGAAGCGTGGTCAGGGCGGTGCCGGCCGTGCTCATCAGGAGCAGCCGGGGCAGCGGGACGGTGAACCGGAGAGCGCCGAAGACCAGCCCGGCGCCGGCCGAGCCGATCGCGTAGACGGAGAGGACGATGCCCGCACCGGCCGGTGATCCCTGGTCCTCGGCGAAGGCGACGCTCACCACGTCGACGGTGCCGACGATCGTGCCGCCCGCGACGAGGGTGAGGGCCAGCGGGAGGAGCGGTCCGCCGCGCAGCGCCGAGACGCTCGGGGCGCCGTCGGCGGCCGGCCGGAGCACCGGCGGTTCGGTGCGCTTCTGGGGGACGAACATGAGGACGCCGAGGGTGAGCAGCACCGCGGCCACCAGGGGCCCGGCCTCCGGGAAGAGCGCGGTGCTCAGCGCGACCGAGAGCGCGGGGCCCACCACGAAGGTGAGTTCGTCGACGACCGATTCCAGCGAATAGGCGGTGTGCAGGCGGTCCGAGCCCCGGTAGGCGTGGGTCCACCGGGCGCGGACCATCGCGGCCATGTTGGGCATCGTGCCGGCCGCCACCGCGCTGACGAAGAGCGTCCAGACGGGGGCGTCGTAGCGGGCGCAGAGGAGCAGCGCGCCCATGGAGATGACGCTGAGGCCGGTGGCGGGCAGCAGCACCTTGCTCTGTCCCCGCCGGTCGACCACGCGGGAGATCTGGGGGCCGCAGAGGGCCATGGAGAGCGTGAAGGTGGCGGAGACGGCGCCTGCCAGGCCGTACTGCCCGCGCATCTGGGACAGCATCGTGATGATCCCGATGCCGGCCATCGACAGCGGCATGCGGGCGACGAAGCCCACGGCGGAGAAGGCCACGGAGCCCGGCGCCCTGAAGAGTACGCCGTAGGGGTTGGCCATGAGGGACGGACCTCCGGACGAGGGGGGAACGATGAACCTGAACGACTGTTACACATTGAACGGTCGTTACATTTTCTCACCGTAGCCGCTCCCCCGCCTTCGGTGTCAACGCGTACTTCCGGACGTCGCACAGGGTGAGAATCGGCCCGCAGGGACGGTCCGGGCATGAAAAAAAGGCCGCCCGGCATATGCGGGCGGCCTAGGGAGATACGTTTCAGCCTTGCTGGAACAGCTCTGCGGGCAGGGGCTTGAGCAGGGTGTAAAGGTCGTCGGTGATCGGCCGGTCCCAGCTGGCGATCGTCACGAGGACGCCGTCGCTGCGGTCGAACTGGACGCAGGCGATCCGGCTCTCGGAGAGCTTGACGCGGCGGACGATCAGCAGATTGTCGCCCTGCATGACGGGGACGTCCTCGGAGCTGACGACCTCGATCGGTTCGTCGTTCTCCAGGGCGAGGAGCAGTTGGGCCACCTCGAAGGGGACCTGGCCCTCCTCGGTCTCGCGGGCGGGCGACCCTTCCGGGAGGTTGCCGATGATCATCGCCGGGCCCCGGCCGCCGTACAGGTCGTAGCGGAGGAAGACGCCCTGGCAGCTGCCGTCGGGGGCGGGGAGCAGACCGGCGCCGAGGTTGCCGGGCCAGTCCCCGGGGTCCATGGCCAGGACGTCGAAGTCCGGGCCCGCGGGTGTTGCGGCGCTACGGCGGCGGAGGAAGGACATGCCTGCCATGTTACGTGTCCCGGCTCACGTTGCGGAGCCGGGCCCGGGCCCCGCCGGACCGGGCCCACCGCGTTCTCTCAGCCCGGCGGCGGCTCCGCTCCCACCAGCCACATGGCGAAGAACTGCGCCCCGCCGCCGTAGGCGTGGCCGAGCGCCCGGGTGGCCCCGTCGATCTGGTGCTCCCCGGCTCTCCCCCGCACCTGGAGGGCCGCCTCGGCGAAGCGGATCATGCCGGAGGCGCCGATGGGGTTGGTGGACAGCACGCCGCCGAGGGGTTGACCGGGAGGTCGCCGTCGAGTTCGGTGACGCCCGCCTCGGTGAGCTTCCAGCCCTCGCCCTCGTCGGCGAAGCCGAGGTTCTCCAGCCACATCGGCTCGTACCAGGAGAACGGTACGTAGATCTCGACGGCGTCGATCTCCCGGCGGGGGTCGGTGATCCGGGCCTGCCGGTAGACGTCGGCTGCGCAGTCCTTGCCGGCCTGCGGGGAGACGAAGTCCTTGCCCGCGAACAGGGTCGGTTCGCTGCGCATCGAGCCGCCGTGCACCCAGGCGGGCCGGTGGGGCGAGCGGGCCGCGCCGTCCCGGTCGGTGAGGATCATGGCGCAGGCCCCGTCGGACGAGGGGCAGGTCTCGGAGTAGCGGACCGGATCCCAGAGCATCGGCGAGGACCGGACCTTCTCCAGGGTGATGTCGTGGTCGTGGATGTGCGCGTACGGGTTCTTCAGCGCGTTGCGGCGGTCCTTGTACGCGACGAGCGAGCCGACCGCGTCGGGCGCTCCGGTGCGCCGCATGTACGCGCGCACGTGCGGGGCGAAGAAGCCGCCCGCGCCGGCCAGCAGCGGTTGCTGGAAGGGGACGGGCAGGGAGAGGCCCCACATGGCGTTGGACTCGGACTGCTTCTCGAAGGCGCGGGTGAGGACGGTGCGGTGGACGCGGGCGGCGACGAGGTTGGCGGCGACCAGGGCCGTCGATCCGCCGACCGAGCCCGCCGTGTGGACGCGGAGCATGGGTTTGCCGACGGCGCCGAGCGCGTCGGCGAGGTAGAGCTCCGGCATCATGACGCCCTCGAAGAAGTCGGGGCTTTGCCGATGACGACGGCGTCGATGTCGGCCCAGGTCAGCCCGGCGTCCTCCAGGGCGCGGACGGCGGCCTCGCGGACCAGTCCGGCGATGGACACGTCGTGCCGGGCTGCGACGTGTTTGGTCTGGCCGATGCCGACGACGGCGACGGGCTCCTTAGGCATGAGCGCTCTCCCCTTCCAGGACGGCGACCAGGTTCTGTTGCAGGCAGGGCCCGGAGGTGGCGTGGGCGAGCGCCCGGTCGGACGCGCCTCGGTGGATGCGGGCGGCGGCCTCGCCGAGCCGGATGAGGCCGGCGGCCATGATCGGGTTGGCGGCGAGCGCTCCGCCGGAGGGGTTGACGCGGACCTCGTCGCCGAGCCCGAGCGCCTTGCGCAGGACGACTTCCTGCGAGGTGAAGGGGGCGTGCAACTCCGCGGTGTCGACGGGTCGTTCGAAGGCTCCGGCGTGCTTCGCGGCGAGCCTCGCGGAGGGGCTGTCGGTGAGGTCGCGCACGCCCAGGCCGTGCGCCTCGATGCGGTGGTCGATGCCCCGGATCCAGGCGGGCCGCTCGCACAGGGCGCGGGCGGTGTCACCGGCGGCGAGGACCACGGCGGCGGCGCCGTCGCCGATGTGCGGGCAGTCGCCGGTGCGCAGCGGGTGCACGAGGTGGTCGCCCGCGGGGATGTCGCCGGTGAGCTGGGCGTACGGGTTGTCGACGGCGGCCGTGCGGTTGCGGGCGGCGATCTCGGCGAGGGCTCCTTCGTCGGTCTCGCCGGCGTCGATGAGGGCCTGGGCCTGGAGGGCGGCGAGGGCGACGGAGTCGGGCCAGAGCGGGGCGAGGTAGTAGGGGTCGAGCTGGCGGGTCAGGACGTCGCGGACCCGGCCGGGCGAGGACTTGCCGTAGGAGTAGACAAGTGCGGTGTCCGCCTCACCGGTCATGATCTTCACCCACGCCTCGTACAGCGCCCAGGCCCCGTCCATCTCGACGTGCGACTCGGAGATGGGCGGGTGGGCGCCGACGCCGTCGAGCGCCATGGTGAAGGACAAGGCCCGCCCCGCGAGGTAGTCGGCGGAGCCGGAGCAGGTGAACCCGATCTCGTTGGCCTTGAGGCCGGTCGCGCCCAGGACCTCGTGGAGAACGGGCATCAGCAGGTCGACCTCGGAGAGTTCGTCGGTGCGCCGGCGGTGCGCGCTCTGGGCGAAGGGCGATGAGCGCTGGGTGCTGCTGGGCGACATGGCGACCGTGGACGCGGACGGCATCGTCACCGTGCTGGGCCGGGGTTCGCAGTGCATCAACACCGGGGGCGAGAAGGTGTATCCGGAGGAGGTCGAGCAGGCGCTGAAGTCCCATCCGGACGTGTACGACGCGCGCTCGTCGCGGGCGTCCCCGACGAGCGCTGGGGCAACCGGGTCACCGCCGTGGTCCACCTGCGCGAGGGGGCTGAGGCGTTGACGCTGGACGCGGTGCAGGCGCACTGCCGGACGCGGCTCGCCGGCTACAAGATCCCCCGCGCCCTGGTGCTCGCCGACCGGATCCAGCGCTCGCCGAGCGGCAAGGCGGACTACCGGTGGGCGAAGGCGGTGGCGGCGGGGGCCGGCCGGGACTGAGGTGGCGGGCGGCGCCGACCCGCGCCTCAGCGGAGCCCGAACGCCCTGACCGCCGTGAGGAACTCCTGCGGCCGGTCCGTGTGGATCAGGTGTCCGGCATCGATGGTGACCAGGTGGCAGTCCGGTATCGCGCGGGCCGCCCGGGCGAGCTGGCCCTGGTCGATGTGGCTGGTGGGGCCGCCGCCGATGACGAGGGTGGGGGCGGTGATCTCCGGGAACCGCGCGGCGATGTCCGGGTCGGGGTCGTTGAGTTGGGCGTCGATGTCGGGAACGACCGGCCAGTCGAAGTCGAGGTGGCCCTCGGGGCGCACCGAGGGCGCACGGGGCGGGTCGAGCGGGAGCAGCGGCGGCGCGTCCTCGATGATCAGCCGCCCGATCAGGCCCGGTTCGCGCTGGGCGAGGAGGTAGGCGGCGACCCCGCCCATGGAGTGCCCGACGACGGTCGCGCCGGCCAGGTTCCGGGCTTCCAGGAAGGCGTGCAGGTCGTCGCGGAACATCTCGAAGGAGTAGCGGCCGGGCCAGTCGCTCAGCCCGTGGCCCCGGAAGTCGGGGGCGTACACACGGTGGTCGGCGGCGAGGTCCTCCGCGATCCGGGTCCAGGTCGCGCTGGAGCCCGCCCGGCCGTGCAGCAGGACGACGGGCGGGGCCCCGGGGGCGCCCCACTCCCGGTAGGCCAGCCGGACCCCGCCCGCCTGGACCGTGCGGACGTCCGGGTCGAGGAAGGCGGCCACCGTACGGGCGAACGCGCCGGGGTCGTCCAGCCACGGGAAGTGCCCCGCGCCGCGCTGGACGGTGAACTCGGCGTACGGAAAGAGCGCGGCGAGTTCCGTGGCCCGGTCCGGGCTCGGGTGGCCGTCGTACTCCCCCGCGAGCACGAGGACGGGGACGGCCACCTCGCGCAGGGCGGCGGCGGTGGGGGCGGGGTCGAAGGCCCCTTCCCCGGCGTAGTGGCCGCGGGCTTCCGCGTTGGTCTGCCCGGCGGAGGCCTCGGCGTGCGTGCGGGCCGCCTCGTCCCAGCGGCCGTAGGTGAGGGGCCGGACGGCGGGCCACAGCTCGGCGAACGGCCCGCCTGCGAGCAGCGCCTCCTGGGCGGCCCGGGCCTTCGGGTACCAGGGCTCGTCGCGCCGCAGTTCGGCGGCCTCGCGCAGGTCCTGGTCGCTCACCTCGATGCCCACGGCCCGGGTGCTGGGCGTCACCAGGGTCAGGGTGCGCAGCCGCTCCGGGTGGCGGGCCGCGTACAGCAGGGCCAGGTCCGCGCTCGCGGAGTGGGCCAGCACGTCGATCCGGTCGAGGCCCAGGTGGGCGCGCAGGGCCTCCACGTCGTCGACGAGTCGGTCGCAGCGGTACGTCGAGGGGTCTGCGGGCACACCGGATTCGCCGGTGCCGCGCAGGTCCAGCAGGACGAGCTGCCGGTGGGCGGCGAGCCCTCCCAGGTCCCCGAGGTACGCGCTCGCCCGCATCGGCCCGCCGGGCAAGCAGATCAGCGGCTCCCCCTCCCCCACCAGGCGGTAGGCGAGCGGCGTCGTGTCGTACGCGGAGAAGATCGGCATGCGCCCCATCCAAACAGGAACCGGTGAGCGGGCGCACCGGACTTCGCCGCGGGCTGATCGACACTTCGCCGCCGGCTGATCGACCGCGAAGTCCGCGCGCCTCTTGCCAGCACCCCCGGCCGCCTGAATTACTGCTCCCAGGGAGATCGACCGAATGATCGGTCGCCCACTCCGGGAGAGGAAGGGTCCTGATGACGGCCATGCTGGACGCGGCGGAACAGCTCGACCGGGGCGCACTGGAGGCCCTGCAGCTGGAGCGGCTGAGGTCCACGCTCCAGCACGCGTACGACAACGTCCCCTTCTACCGGGTGGCCTTCGACCGTGCGGGGCTGCGGCCCGAGGACTGCCGGGCGCTCGCGGACCTGGCCCGGTTCCCGTTCACCGTGAAGGCGGACCTGCGGGACAACTACCCCTTCGGGATGTTCGCCGTACCGGAGCACGAGGTGCGCAGGATCCACGCCTCCAGCGGCACGACGGGGCGTCCGACGGTCGTCGGGTACACCGAACGGGACCTGGACACCTGGGCGGACGTGGTGGCCCGGTCGATCCGGGCGGCGGGCGGGCGGCCCGGCCACAAGGTCCATGTGGCCTACGGTTACGGGCTGTTCACCGGCGGGCTCGGGGCGCACTACGGGGCGGAGCGGCTCGGCTGCACGGTGATCCCGGCCTCCGGGGGCATGACCGCGCGCCAGGTGCGGCTGATCCAGGACTTCCGGCCCGAGATCATCATGATCACGCCGTCGTACATGCTGACGCTGCTGGACGAGTTCGAGCGGCAGGGCGTCGATCCGCGCTCCACGTCCCTGAAGGTCGGGATCTTCGGCGCGGAGCCGTGGACCGAGGAGATGCGCCGGGAGATCGAGGAACGGTTCGCCATCGACGCGGTCGACATATACGGGCTCTCCGAGGTGATGGGCCCGGGGGTGGCGCAGGAGTGCGTGGAGACGAAGGACGGGCTGCACATCTGGGAGGACCACTTCTATCCGGAGGTCGTGGACCCCTTCACCGGTGAGGTGCTCGCGGACGGCGAGGAGGGGGAGTTGGTCTTCACCTCGCTGACCAAGGAGGCGATGCCGGTGATCCGTTACCGCACCCGGGATCTGACGCGGCTGCTGCCGGGGACGGCACGGACGTTCCGCCGCATGGAGAAGGTCACCGGTCGCAGCGACGACATGGTGATCCTGCGCGGGGTGAACCTCTTCCCCACCCAGATCGAGGAGATCGTGCTGCGTACGCCTGCCGTCGCCCCGCACTTCCAGCTGCGGCTGACCCGGCAGGGGCGGCTCGACGCGCTCACCGTCCGGGCGGAGGCGCGGGCGGACGCCACCGCGGCCGAGCGGGAAGCGGCGGCGGTGGCCATCGCGGCGGCGGTGAAGGACGGGGTCGGGGTGTCGGTGGGGGTCGAGATCGTGGATCCGGAGTCGCTGGAGCGCTCGGTGGGCAAGATCCGGCGGATCGTGGACCTCCGGGAGTCCGGTACGGAGTAGGAGCCGGCCGGGCCGGTCCGTTCACACCGCCGCCACACCCGTTCCCGCGATGCGGACAGCTGCCGAAACGTCTCGACAGAGGGCGCCGGCGAATCTCCCGCTATGCATCTCGCCAACCGGTCCCTGGTCACGTACGCCCCCTGGTTCGCCGACGACGAGCCGCCCAACGGGAAGGGCTTCGAGTCGGCGGTGGCCTACGCCGTGGCGAAGGAGCTCGGGTACGGGCGCGACGCCGTGGTCTGGCAGCACGTACCGTTCAACAGCGCGTTCGCCCCCGGTGCGAAGAAGTTCGACTTCGACATCGACCAGGTCTCCATCAGCGAGGAGCGGAAGAAGGCCGTTGCCTTCTCCTCCGGCTACTACGACGTGCGCCAGGCGGTCGTCGCCCTGAAGTCGGGGCCGAGGTGCCCGAGGCGGAGGTCGTGGGCCAGTTCGCCGACTCCCCCGGTGAACCCGAGCAGTTCGGTCTTGTCCTCGACAAGGAGTCCGCGCTGACCTCGTGCGTGAGCGGGGCGGTTGGACGCCCTGCGGAAGGACGGCACCCTCGCCGCCCTGGAGAAGGAGTGGCTCTCCGACGCCGTCGACGCGCCGGTGCTCACGTGACCCTGCACAAGGCGCCGGCCGTCCTGGGCGTGCCGCTCGGCGTGGCCCTGCACGGCTGGGTGATCCCGGCGACGGGCGAGGGTGTGGGGCTGCGCTTCCCCGACTCCGTCGTCGCCGTCCACCGGGCCGCCGCACTGTTCCCGCTGGGACTGGGCGGTCTGCTCATCGTCGTCGTGGGTGCGCTTCTGCCCGCCGTCCGGGCCGACGGGGCCCGGACGGCCACAGCGCTGCGCACCGAGTAGCCGCGCGCCGAGCAGGGGCCGCCCTCAGCCCAGCTCGTCCCGCAGTCGCCGCTTGAGGATCTTTCCGCTCGCGTTGCGCGGGAGTTCGTCGACGAACACGACGCGCTTGGGGGCCTTGAAGGCGGTGAGCTTCTCGCGGGCGTGGGCGATGAGTTCGGTGTCGGTCGCCTCGGCGCGCAGGACGACGACGGCGGTGACGGCCTCGATCCACCGGTCGTCGGGGAGGCCGACGACGGCGGTCTCGGCGACGGCGGGGTGGGTGTAGAGGGCGTCCTCGACCTGGCGGGAGGCGACGAGGACGCCGCCGGAGTTGATGACGTCCTTGACCCGGTCGACGACGGTGAAAAAGCCCTCGGCGTCGCGGACCGCGAGGTCACCGGAGTGGAACCAGCCGTCGCGGAAGGCCTCAGCCGTCTCCTCGGGCTTGTCCCAGTAGCCGGAGCAGAGTTGGGGCGAGCGGTAGACGACCTCGCCGGGGGTGCCGTCGGCGACGTCCTCGCCCTTCTCGTCGACGACGCGGGCCTCCACGAAGAGGACGGGCCGGCCGCAGGACTCCATCCGGCCCTCGTGCTCGTCGGGGCCCAGCACGGTGGCCAGCGGGCCGATCTCGCTCTGGCCGAAGCAGTTGAAGAAGGCGAGGTGCGGGAGGCGTGCGCGGAGCCGCTCCAGGACGGGCACGGGCATGATCGAGGCCCCGTAGAACGCCTTGCGCAGCCCGCCGAGGTCGCGGGTGGCGCAATCGGGGTGGTTGGCGAGGCCGATCCAGACGGTGGGCGGGGCGAACAGGCTGTCGGCCAGGCCGGTTTCGACGAGGTCGAAGATGCGGCCGGCATCCGGGGCGTCCAGGATGGTGTTCTCCGCGCCCACCGCCAGATACGGCAGCAGGAACACATGCATCTGGGCCGAGTGGTACAGCGGAAGGGAGTGCACGGGCCGGTCGGCCTCGGCGAGGCCGAGTGCGGTGATCGCGCTGACGTACTCGTGGACGAGGGCCCCGTGCGTCATCATCGCGCCCTTGGGCAGGGCGGTCGTGCCGGAGGTGTAGAGCAGCTGCACCAGGTCGTCGGAGGCGGGCGGGCGCTCCGGGGTGAAGGGCCGTTCGGTGTCCAGGGAGTCGAGCAGCGAGCCCGGCGTGTCCCGCAGCGCGCGTACCCGGTGGCCGTCGGGGATCCGCCCGGCGAGGTCCGGGTCGGTCAGGACGAGGGAGGAGCCCGACTGGTCGAGAAGGTAGGCCAGGTCGTCGCCGGTGAGGTTCTGGTTGACCGGTACGTGGACGAGCCCGGCCCGGGCGCAGGCGAGGAAGCCGATGAGATAGGCGTCGGAGTTGTGCGCGTAGGCGGCCACCCGGTCGCCGGGGGCGAGGTCGTGCTCCTCGGTGAGGACGGCGGCGGCCGTGGAGACGGCGGCGTCCAGCGAGGTGTAGGTCCAGGCCCTATCGGCGTACCGTACGGCGGTCCGGGCGGGGGTGCGCCGGGCGCTGCGGGTGAGGACGCCGTCGACTGTGCTGCTGCGTACACCTGTCATGGCGCGATCCTGTGCGGCCCGGCCCCCGGGGGTCAAGAGGCTGGATACCGACCAGACGGTTGACAGTTGCCGGGGCTCCCTGGCTGAGTGGCGCGCGTGGCTGTCCGGACGGTCCGGTCAACCGCCTGTGCCACCCGCACCGTTGGGAGGAACACCTTGAGATTGCGAAACCGTCTGAGACTGCTCGGGGTCGCCGGCATCGCCCTGTTCACCGTGTCGGCGTCGCTGCCGCCGGCCACCGCGTCCGGGGCCGGGCAGGAGCGGCACCCGTCCGGCGGCGGTCTGTCCGCCGTCATCCGGTACACGGAGTACGGCATTCCGCACATCGTGGCGAAGGACTACGCACAGCTCGGCTTCGGCACCGGCTGGGCGCAGGCCGCCGATCAGGTGTGCACCCTGGCGGACGGCTTCCTCACGGTGCGCGGGGAGCGGTCGAAGTTCTTCGGCCCGGACGCCGCACCGGACTTCTCGCTGTCCTCGGCGGCGACGAACCTCTCCAGCGATCTGTACTTCCGGGGGGTCCGGGAGAGCGGCACGGTGGAGAGGCTGCTGAAGGTCCCCGCGCCCGCCGGTCCGAGCCGGGACGTCAAGGAGACGATGCGCGGGTTCGCCGCGGGGTACAACGCGTGGCTCGCGCAGAACCGGATCACCGACCCGGCCTGCCGGGGCGCGTCCTGGGTGCGGCCGGTGACGGCGCTGGACGTGGCGGCGCGGGGGTTCGCCATTTCGGTGCTCGGCGGCCAGGGGCGCGGCATCGACGGCATCACGGCCGCTCAGCCGCCGACGGTCGCGCCGCCGGCCGCCGGGGTCACGCCGAAGGAGGCGGCCGCGGCGGCGGAGCGGCTGCTGTCGACGCAGAACGCGGACATGGGCTCCAACGCGGTGGCCTTCCACGGCTCCACGACGGCGAACGGGCGCGGGCTGCTGCTTGGCAACCCGCACTACCCGTGGCAGGGCGGGCGGCGGTTCTGGATGTCGCAGCAGACCATCCCCGGCGAGCTGAACGTGTCGGGCTCCTCGCTGCTGGGCACGACGACGATCTCGATCGGGCACAACGCGGACGTGGCGTGGAGCCATACGGTGGCCACGGGCGTACCGCTGAATCTGCATCAGCTGACGCTGGATCCCGCCGATCCGACCGCCTATCTGGTGGATGGCAAGCGGGAGCGGATGACGAAGCGCACGGTGAGCGTCCCGGTGAAGGGCGCGGCTCCCGTGACGCGTACCCAGTGGTGGACCCGGTACGGGCCGGTGGTCACCGCGTTCGGGGCGGCGCTGCCGTGGACGTCGACCACGGCGTACGCGCTGAACGACCCCAACGCGAAGAACCTCCGGGGCTCGGACACCGCTCTGGGCTTCAGCAAGGCCCGCGGCACGGCGGAGATCGAGCGCTCGCTGCACCGGCGGCAGGGCCTGCCCTGGGTGAACACGATCGCGGCGGACCGGGCGGGGAACTCCTTCTTCTCCCAGTCGCAGGTGCTGCCGAGGATCACCGACGAGCTGGCGGAACGCTGCTCCACGCCGCTGGGCCGGGCCACTTATCCGGCCTCGGGGCTCGCGGTGCTGGACGGTTCGCGCACGGACTGCGCCCTGGGCAGTGACCGGGACGCGGTGCAGCCCGGAGTCTTCGGACCGGGCCGGGCGCCGACCCTGAAGAACCGGCCGTACGTGGAGAACTCCAACGACAGCGCGTGGCTGACCAACGCGGACCGGCCGCTGACCGGGTACGAGCGGGTCTTCGGCACGGTCGCCACGCCCCGGTCGATGCGGACGCGCGGCGCGATCGAGGACGTCGCGTCGATGGCGGACAAGGGTCGCCTGTGGGTCTCGGACCTTCAGCGGCAGCAGTTCGCCAACCGGGCGCCGGCCGGGGATCTGGCCGCGTCGGACGTGGCGAAGTGGTGCGCGGCTCTGCCGGGCGGCACGGCCGTGGGCACGGACGGTACGCCGGTCGATGTGTCGAAGGCCTGCCGGGTGCTGCGCCGCTGGGACCGGAGCGTGGACAGCGACAGCCGGGGTGCGCTGCTCTTCGACCGGTTCTGGCGGAAGGCGTCGGCGGTGCCCGCCGCCGAGCTGTGGAAGACGCCGTTCGACCCGGCCGACCCGGTGCGCACCCCGCGGGGGCTCAACACCGCCGCGCCGGGCGTGGGCCGGGCCCTGGCGGACGCGGTGGCGGAGCTGCGGGCGGCGGACATCGCGCTGGACGCACGGCTGGGGAAGCACCAGTTCGTCGTACGGAACGGCAAGCGGCTGCCGGTCGGCGGCGGGACGGAGTCGCTGGGCATCTGGAACAAGACCGAGCCGGTGTGGAACGCGGCGGAAGGCGGCTACACGGAGGTGTCGTCGGGCTCCAGCTACATCCAGGCGGTCGGCTGGGACGACGGCCGCTGCCCGGTGGCCCGGACGCTGTTGACGTACTCCCAGTCGGAGAATCCGAAGTCACCGCACTTCAGCGATCAGACCCGGCTGTACGCGGGTGAGCGCTGGGTGACGTCCCGGTTCTGCGAGAAGGACATCGCGCGCTCGCCGGACCTGCGGGTGGTGGCTGTGCACGAGCGGCGGTAGGGCACGTCCGGGAGGGGCGGGGCCACCCGCACGCCCCTCCCGGGGAAGCCCCCGTGACTACAGCGGGCGCTCGAAGCCCTCCCAGTACGGTTCGCGCAGCCGACGCTTGTAGAGCTTGCCGTTGGGGTCGCGGGGCATGGCGCTGATGAAGTCCAGGCTGCGGGGCCGTTTGTATCCGGCGAGCCGCTCCTCGCAGTGGGAGGAGTGCGGCGGCGAGCGCGTCCGACGGCTCGTGCCCCTTGGCCGGCTCGACGACGGCCTTGACCTCCTCGCCCCGGTCGGCGTGCGGGATGCCGAAGGCGGCGGCGTCCGCGACGGCGGGGTGGGTGAGCAGGGCGGACTCGATCTCGGCGGGGTAGATGTTGACTCCCCGGCGATGATCATGTCGATCTTGCGGTCGCGGAGGAAGAGGTAGCCGTCCGCG
Source organism: Streptomyces sp. NPDC058375 (assembly GCF_042723425.1). Classification (NCBI taxonomy): domain Bacteria; kingdom Bacillati; phylum Actinomycetota; class Actinomycetes; order Kitasatosporales; family Streptomycetaceae; genus Streptomyces; species Streptomyces sp. NPDC058375. The sequence goes on from NZ_JBHXJG010000116.1 coordinate 13,649, forward strand.
TCCAGTACGCCGAGGTCGCCGACGGTGAAGAAGTCGCCGATGCGGTTCTTCCGGGTCTTGCTCTCGTCCTTGTGGTAGCTGAAGCCGCCGGTACTCATCTTCATGTGGACGGTGCCCAGTCGGCCCGCCGGCAGCCGGTTGCCGTCGTCGTCGAAGACGGCCAGTTCGCTGATCGGCCAGGCCTTGCCGACGGTGCCGGGCTTCTTCAGCCAGTCCTCGGCGGTGGCGAACGACCCGCCGCCCTCGCTGGCCGCGTAATACTCCTCGACGCAGCTCCCCCACCAGTCGATCATGGCCCGTTTGACGTGGTCGGGGCAGGGGGCGGCCCCGTGGACGGCGTGCCGCATGGAGGAGACGTCGTAACGGCTCTTCACCTCGTCGGGCAATGCGAGCAGCCGGTGGAACTGGGTGGGGACCATATGGGTGTGGGTGCACCGGTGGGCGTCGATGAGGCGCAGCATCTCCTCCGGGGCCCAGCCGTCCATCAGGACGAGCGGATGCCCGATGTGGAGGGCGGCGCCCGCGAATTGGAGCACGGCGGTGTGGTAGAGCGGCGAGCAGACGAGGTGGACGTTGTCGTCGAGGGGCCGGATGCCGAAGATGCCGAGGAACCCGCCGAGGTAGGTCTCCTCGGGGCGTTTGCCGGGCAGGGGGCGGCGGATGCCGCGGGGGCGCCCGGTGGTGCCCGAGGTGTAGTTCATGACCCAGCCGAGAGTGCGGCCCTCCGGCGGGGCGCCGGAGTGGCCGGCGAGGAGTTCGGCGTACGGGCGGCTGCCGGGGACGTCCCCGACCCCGTAGCGGTGGCTAGTGGGCAGCTCCGCCTCGTCGGCGGCGGCCGTCGCGGCGGCCGCGAACCGTTCGTGGGCGATGAGGACGCGGGCTCCCGAGTCGGCGACGATCCAGGCGATCTCGGGGCCGACGAGGTGGTGGTTGACGGGTACGAGGTAGAACCCGGCCTGAGAGGCGGCGAGGTAGGCGGTGAGGAGTTCGACGCCGTTGGGCAGCACGACGGCGAACGCGTCGCCCTCGTGCAGTCCCGCCGCGCGCAGCCCGTGGACCATGCGGTTGACGTCCGGCGTGCAGCCGGCCCGCGCTCCACTCCTCGCCGTCCGGGGCGATCAGGACGGTGCGGTCGGGGTCGGCGGCGGCCTGGGCCCAGAAGCCGTTGGGCGGCTGGTTCACGTGGCGCTCCTTCCGGCGATGCGGTTGATGCGGGTGACGGCCCGTTCGAAGCCGCGGGTGAGGTCGTCGACGACGGCCTGGACGCTGCGTTGACTGGTCATCCGGCCGACGATCTGCCCGACGGGGGTGCCGAGCAGCTCGCCGACCTCGTACTTCTGGATCCGGGAGACGGCCTCGGCCACCAGCAGCCCCTGGAGCGGCATGGGCAGCGTGCCGGGCCCGGCCGCGTCGTCCCAGGCGTCGGTCCACTCGGTACGGAGCTGGCGTGCGGGTTTCCCGGTGAGGGCGCGGGAGCGGACGGTGTCCCCGGAGCCGGCGGCGAGCAGCTTGGCGGTGAGGGCCTCGGAGTGCAGGTCGGCCTCCTCGGTGGTGAGCCAGAGGGAGCCGAGCCAGACGCCCTGGGCTCCGAGGGCGAGTCCGGCGGCGACCTGTTCGCCGCTGCCGATGCCTCCGGCGGCGAGCACGGGCAGCGGGGCGACGGCCTCGACGACTTCGGGGACCAGCACCACGGAGCCGATCTCGCCGGTGTGGCCGCCCGCCTCGTACCCCTGGGCGACGACGACGTCGATGCCCGCCTCCACGTGGCGCCGGGCGTGCCGGGCGCTGCCTGCCAGGGCGGCGACGAGGACCCCGTGGTCGTGGGCGCGCTCGATGACATCGGCGGGGGGGGAGCCGAGGGCGTTGGCCAGCAGCTTGATCGGGTAGTCGAAGGCCACGTCGAGCTGGCTCCGGGCGACCTCCTCCATCCAGCCGGTGATCCGCCAGCCGGACGCCTCCCCCTCGGCCAGTTCGGGCACGCCGTAGCGGGCCAGCAGCTCGGCCACGAATCCGCGGTGCTGGTCGGGGATCATCGCCTCGACGTCCGCCTCGGTGACGCCCTCGACCTTCTTGGCGGGCATGACGACGTCGAGGCCGTAGGGCTTGCCGTCGGCGTGTTCGTGCAGCCGGTCGAGGTCGCGCGCGAGGTCGTCGGGGGCGGTGTAGCGGACGGCTCCGAGCACGCCGAAGCCACCGGCTCTGGTGATGGCCGCGGCGACCTCGGGGAACGGCGTGAAGCCGAAGATGGCGTGCTCGATTCCCAGTCGGCGGCTCAGTTCCGTCTCCATGGGCGGCAGGATGCCGCAGCCGGGCGGCCGAGGGAAGAGATTTTCTGATGCAGTGTCAGATTCTTTGGGAGCCCGGACCTGCCCGGGAGTGGGCCGGTGACAGTAATCTCTGCGGCGGCAGGAACTTTCACCGATCGGCGAGATTTCGGAAGTTACTTTCGCGCGACCTCCGGGCGCACGGGTGCGGCCCGGTGACCGGAGGTCAGGCGCGGGAAGGAGTTGCGGATGACCGGGGACACGCAGGGACACGGGCGGACCTCCGAGAACACCCCACGCACCGCCGGGAGCGGCATCGCCCGGCGACGGCTGGGCGGCGGAATACTGGCGCTGGGCGGCGCGCTCGCACTGACGCCGATCCCGCTCGCGGGCGCGGCCGCCCGGAGCGGACCCGGCACGGGGGCGAGGGACGACGCGGCGGACACGGGAGCGGGCATGGAGTCAGGGGCGCACCGGCCCACGCTGCGACGCGGCAGCGCGGCCCGCGCCGGGCTGCTCCAGGACCCACTGGACCAGCTCGTCCGGGACGCCGAGGCCTACCTCGCCGACTCTCCCACGCACCCCTGGTACGCGGGCGCGGTGCTGCTGGCCGGCCGGGGCGGCACGGTGGCGCTGCACCGGCCGATCGGCAAGGCCGTGCGCTACGCGGCGTACGACGAGAAGACCGACACCGGGGTGGAGTTCCCGGCGGAGCAGCAGATCGCCATGGCCGAGGACACCGTCTTCGACCTGGCCTCGATCTCCAAGCTGTTCACCTCGCTCCTGGCGGTCCAGCAGATCGAGCGCGGCACGCTGGAGCTGGAGGCCACGGTCGCCTCGTACCTCCCGGACTTCGCGGGCGGCGGCAAACAGGACATCACGGTCCGTCAACTGCTGACGCACACCTCGGGTTTCCGGTCGTGGATCCCGCTGTACCAGGAGCCCACCCGGGAGGGCAAGCTCCGGATGCTGTGGGAGGAGGTGCCGGCGAGCACCCCGGGCAGCGCCTACCTCTACTCCGACCTCAACCTGATCTCGCTGCAACTGATCCTGGAGCACCTCACCGGCCGCACGCTGGACGTGCTGCTCCGCGAGGAGATCACCGCCCCGCTCGGGATGCACCGCACCCGCTACAACCCGCCCGCCTCCTGGAAGCCGAAGATCGCGGCGACCGAGGACGCCCGGCTGCCCTGGTCCGGTCTGGAGCGCGGTCTCGTCTGGGGCGAGGTGCACGACGAGAACGCCTTCGGCTTCGGCGGGGTGGCAGGGCACGCCGGGGTGTTCTCCTGCGCCTGGGACCTCGCGGTGCTCGCCCGGACGCTCCTCAACGGCGGGGTGTACGGGCGCTCCCGCATCCTGTCCGAGGACGCGGTCGACCTGCTGTTCACCGACTTCAACACCGCGTTCCCGGGCGACGAGCACGGCCTCGGTTTCGAGCTCTACCAGCACTGGTACATGGGCGCGATGGCGACCCCGCGCAGCGCTGGGCACACCGGCTTCACCGGGACCAGCCTGGTGCTCGACCCGTCGACCGACACCTTCCTCATCGTGCTGGGCAACTCCGTCCATCCCGTACGGAGTTGGCGCTCGGGCAGCGCACCCCGGGTGGCGACCGCCAACCAGCTGGCGCGGGCCGTCCCGGTCCGGCCCGAGCGGGGGCGCGACGCCTGGTTCTCCGGGATGGCGAGCGCGTCCACGGCCACCCTCACGCTGCCCGCCCTGCGCCTGGCGTCCGCACGGGCCCGGCTGGAGTGCGCCCTGTGGTGGGACACCGAACCGGGCTCCGACGCGCTGGTGCTGGAGGCGTCGGCGGGGCAGGAGTGGCAGCCGGTGCCGTTCACCACCACGGTCCGGGGCCCCGGCCACCACCGCCCGGAGCCGCGGCCGCACCCGGAGGGCCAGGTGTCCGGCTGGTCGGGGCGGGTGTGGCACCGCCTGGAGGCGGATCTCTCCGCCTGGCGCGGCAGGAGCGTGCGACTGCGGTGGCGGTACACCACGGACCAGCTGTACGTGGGACGCGGCGCGTACGTGGACTCGCTCCGGGTGCGGGACGGGGGCGATACGGTCTTCGACTCCACGACGCCCCGGGACGCGGGGCGGATCGGGGCGACGGGCTGGGTGCTGTCGGCCGACTGAGCGGCGGTGCGGGCGCCGGTGCGCGTGGTGGTCCGGCGCCCGCCGGGGACGGCCGCCACAATGACGTCACGCCCGGAGCGGTACGACGTCACCGCCGGTTCATCCGGGGGCCGTTGGATGGCGAGGGCCGCAGAAAAGGCCGCTCGGCCCACCCGTCCCGTGGTCGCATCCAGGAGGCACCCCCATGAGCAGTGTTCGGCGCACCGCCCCCCTCCGCCCCGGCGCACTCCCGGTGACCGGGGAGCAGATCCCCGACCTGGCGAGGCGAGGTCTGCTGTACGCGGCGGCGGCCGGGGTCACGGCGGCCCTCACCGCCGCCCCGGTCGCCTCGGCGGCCACGCGCCCCGCTCCCGGACTCCCCCGCCCGGCCGCCCCCTGGACCACCTCCTGGGCCACCGCGCAGACCGCGCCCACGGCGGACGACCCCTTGGCGTCCGCCGGGCTCACGAACGGGCTCTGTGCCACGCGGCTGCGGCTGTCGGCGGGCGGGCAGGTCCGGCTGCGGTACGCGCACGCCTTCGGGACCGCGCCGGTGCTGGTGGGCCCGGTGACCGCCGACGGGCGGCCGGTCACCTTCGGCGGGCGGGCGCAGGAGTGGCTGGCGGCGGGCGCGTCCCTCACCAGCGACCCGGTGCCGGGGCTGCGGGTGCCGGACGGAGCCCTGCTGACCGTCGCGACCCGGCTCCCGGGCCCCACCGGCCCGCTCTCCTTCCACCGCAACACCCACGCCTGGCACACCGTCGACGGTGTCCGGACCCGGTCCGTCCTCCTCCTGACCGGGGTCGAGACGACCGGGGCACGCGGTCCGGTGCTCGCCGTGCTGGGCGATTCCATCGCGGAGGGCACCGGCACGCCCGACGACGCGGACCTGCGCTGGCCCGACCAGCTGGCCCGCCGGCTGTCCGGCTCCGCCGTCGCCAACCTCGGCATCAGCGGCAACCGGTTGCTGCTCGACAGCGACCGCTTCGGGCCGAGCGCCCAGGCCCGCTTCGACCGGGACGTGCTGTCGCTGCCGGGGCTGCGGACGGTCCTGGTGCACCTGGGCGTCAACGACCTCCACCATCTTCCGGTCGAGCGCGACCCGGCACGGATGGTGGCCGCGTACCGCCAACTCGCCCTGCGCGCCCGGTCGGCCGGGCTGCGGGTGGTGGGCGCCACCATCGCCCCGTTCGAGGGGTGGACGCGCTGGACGCCGGAGCAGGACGCGGTACGCAGGCAGGTCAACGAGGCCGTGCGCACCGGGCGGGTCTTCGACGCCGTCGCCGACTTCGACGCGGCGCTGCTCGACCCGGACCGGCCCTCCCGGCTGCTGCCCGCGTACGACAGCGGCGACGGCCTGCATCCGGGCCCGGAGGGACACACGGCGATCGCCGCCGCCGTGAACCCCCGGCACCTGCGCTAAACAGTGCCCCTCACTCCCTCAGCGCGGCCATCGCCGCGTTGTGACCGGGCACCCCGCTGACCCCACCGCCGCGTACCGCGCCCGCCCCGCAGAGCAGCACATTGGCGTGCGGGGTCTCCACGCCCCAGCGCCCGGCGCCCTCGTCCGCGTAAGGGAAGGCGAGGTCGCGGTGGAAGATGTGGCCGCCGGGCAGCCGCAGATCGCGCTCCAGGTCGAGCGGGGTCTTGGCCTCGATGCAGGGTTCACCCCGCTCGTCGAGGGCCAGGCAGTCGGTGATGGGCTCCTCCAGGTGTGCGTCGAGTTCGGCCAGGGTCGCCTTGAGCAGGGCGGCACGGGCGGCGTCGTTGTCGGCGGCGAACAGCCGGGCCGGGGCGTGCAGGCCGAAGAGGGTGAGGGTCTGGTAGCCGCGCGCGGCGAGATCGGGGCCGAGGATCGAGGGGTCCGTCAGCGAGTGGCAGTAGATCTCGGAGGGCGGGGCGGCGGGCAGCCGGCCGGCCGCCGCGTCCCGGTAGGCGTCGGCGAGCTGCCCGTACCCCTCGGCGATGTGGAACGTGCCGGCGAAGGCCTGCCGGGGGTCGACGGACCGGTCGCGGAGGCGCGGCAGCCGGGTGAGCAGCATGTTCACCTTGAGCTGGGCGCCCTCGGCGGGCGGCGGCGGGGTGTCGCCGAGCAGGGCGGCGAGGGTCTGCGGGGAGGCGTTGACGAGCACCCGGCGGGCGGCGACGACGTGTTCGCCGTCCGGGGTGCGGACGGTGACCTCGGCGGCGTTCCCGTCGGTCTCGATACGGGTCGCCTCGTGCCGTACGCGGATCTCGGCGCCCGCCGCCCGGGCGGCCCCGGCCAGGGCGTCGGTGAGGGCGCCCATGCCGCCGACCGGGACGTCCCAGTCACCCGTGCCGCCGCCGATCACGTGGTAGAGGAAGCACCGGTTCTGGAGCAGGGACGCGTCGTGGGCGTCGGCGAAGGTGCCGATCAGGGCGTCGGTGAGGACGACCCCGCGCACCAGGTCGTCGGTGAAGTTCTCCTCGACGGCCACCCCGAGCGGTTCCTCGAAGAGCATCCGCCAGGCGTCGGCGTCGTCGATCCGCTCGCGCAACGCGTCCCGGCCGGGCAGCGGTTCGGTGAGCGTAGGGAAGACCCGCTCGGCAACCCGCTGCGTCATCCCGTAGAACCGCTGCCAGGCCGCGTACTCGCGCTCGCCGCCGGTCAGCGCGGCGAAGGACTCCCGGGTGCCCTCGCCCGCGACGAGCAGCCCGGTGGGACGTCCGTCGCGTACGGCGGGGGTGTAGGAGGAGACGGTCCGCTTGCGTACGGCGAAGTCGAGGCCGAGGTCCCGGACGATCTTGTCGGGCAGCAGGGACACCAGATACGAATAGCGCGAGAGCCGGGCGTCGACCCCGGCGAAGGGCCGGGTCGAGATCGCCGCTCCCCCGGTGGTGCCGAGCCGTTCCAGGACGAGCACGGACTGTCCGGCGCGCGCGAGGTAGGCGGCGGCGACGAGGCCGTTGTGGCCGCCGCCGACGATGACGGCGTCGTAGCGGCCCCGGGCGGGCGCGCCGGGCCCGGAGGACCCGCGGGTGGCGGGCTGACCTGCGGAGGTCCGGGGTGCGGGGTTCTGGGGTACGGGCATGCACCTTCGTAACACGCCGCCCGCCGTCCCCACCAGGGGCGGTGGTTCGACGAGGGGACCTACGTCTGCGCGAGCCGCCTCAGGCAGTGCGCCTCGTCGTCGCGGGCCGCGAGCGTCTGGGGGTGGTCGGGGCCCAGCACCCGGCCGCGCGCCTCGGCGACCTGCCGGTACGCCACCAGGGCCTCGCTCCACCGGCCGAGCCAGCCGAGCCCCGCGGCGACCTCCCGGCGGCTGATCACCGTGTCCGGGTGATCGGACCCCAGGGTGCGTTCCCGCAGGGCGCAGACGTCGCGCGCCTCGGCGAGCGCCTCCTCCCAGCGGCCCAGCCGCCCGAGGTTGACGCCGAGGCCGTGGCGGGCGCGCAGTGTCTCCGGGTCGGCCGCTCCGGCGGTCCGGGTGCGGTCGGCGACCAGGGAGCGGTACAGCTCCAGGGCCTCCGCGTCGCGGCCGAGCCGGCCGAGGCCGATGCCGGCCTCGTAGCGGGCGGCGAAGGTGTCGGGGTGGTCGGCCCCCAGGGTCTCGGCGCGGGCGCGGGCGACGGCCTGGTAGATCTCCAGCGCCTCCGCCCAGCGGCCCAGCCTGCCCAGGGTGTACGCCACTTCGTAGCGGGTCGCGAGGGTGTCGGGATGTGCCGGGCCGAGCAGTCGGGCCCGGGCGTCGGCGACCTCGCGGGCGATCCGGCAGGACTCCTCGGGCCGCCCGAGACGGCTGAGGTTGAAAGCCAGGTTGTGGCGGCAGCGCAGGGTGTCGGGGTGGTCGGGGCCCATGACGCGTTCGCGGACGGCGAGGACCGCTTCGTACACCTCGTGGGCCTCGGCGTGCCGGCCGAGTCGGCCCAGGGCGTGGGCGGTCGCCTGGCGGGCGGCGAGCGTCTGCGGATGGTCGGCGCCCAGAGCGCGTTCGCGGCCCTCGGCGACCCGGCTGAACTCGCGCAGCCCTTCCTCGGCCCGGCCCGTACGGCTCAGGGTGAGGCCGATCTCGTAATGGCTGGCGAGGGTGTCGGGGTGGTCCGGGCCGAGGACGCGGGCGCGCTGGGCGGCGACCTCGCGGTGCACCTCCCCGGCCTCCTCCCAGCGGCCCAGCCGGCCGAGGTCGAGGCCCGCGCTGTGGCGGCCCTCCAGCGTGACGAGGAGGCCCGGGGCGGGGGGCCCGGCCGGCACGGAGACGGAGGAGCCGGTGTGCGGGGCGGTGGCGCGCGCGGTGGTCCACTGCCCCGTCAGCCCGGCGGCCGGGTCC
>NZ_JBHXJG010000117.1:0-22046 GCF_042723425.1 Streptomyces sp. NPDC058375
CCGTGATCGCGGTGGGGGCGCCGTCGTCGGCCACCTGGACGGGCAGCAGCCCGCATCACACATCCATCGGGAGACTGGGAACATGAGCGGCGAACTCGCGCCCGTCGTCGAGGCGGGCCCGTACCGCCTCCGCAACGTCGGCAGCAAGCTGGTGCTGGAGGTGTACGGCGCGGCCAAGGGCAGCGGGGCCCGGGTCCAGCAGGGCGAGGACGACGGGACGGCCGCGCAGGTGTGGCGGCTGGCCCCGGTGCACGAGGGCGCGGCCCTCTTCCACCTGGTCAACGAGCACAGCGGAAAGCGGCTGGACGTGGCCAATGCCGACACGTCGAACGGCACCCGGATCCAGCAGTGGAAGGCCAACAACTTCGGCGCCCAGGAGTGGCTGATCGAGCAGCACGCCGAGGCGCCCGGGACGGTGACGCTGGTGAGTTTCATCAGCGGGCTGGTGATGGAGGTCGCGGACCGCTCCACCGAGGCCGGGGGCACGGTTCAGCAGTGGGAGGACACCGACTCCCCCTTCCAGTGGTGGCAGTTGGAGCCAGTGCCGTAGCCGGGAGAGACCCGGGGCGGAGTCCTGGACTCAGGCCCGCCGGCCCAGATGCATCGTGCGGGCGGAGAGCAGGTGGACGTCCGCGCGGTGGTACAGGCCCTCGGAGTCCTCGGGGTCCAGCAGCCGTTCCAGTACGGCGCTGTCCTCGGCCGTCAGCAGCTCGCCGAGCACCTCGCGCTCGCGGGTGATGCTCGCGATGACGTGGTCGCGGGCCGGGCGGGAGAGCGGGGCGGGCAGGTCGAGCAGGAAGCTGCGGGTGCCCTGCGGGGCGAGGCCGACCGCGGTGAAGAGCGCGCCCCAGTCCTCGATCTCCCGCTTCGCGCCCGGGAGTTCGGACCGCATGTGCTCGAAGCGGGTGGCGGCGGCCGCGCCCATGCGGGCCTCCAGACCGGGCTGCCCGATGCCGATGTCGCGGGGCAGCCGCCGGGTGGGCAGGCCGCCCTCGACGAGCGCGACCGTCCCGCCGGCCCGCAGGAGCCCCGCGAAGCCCGCCAGCGCGGCGCGCTGATCGCCCAAGTGGTGCAGGGAGTTGCCCGCCCAGATCAGATCGGCCTCACCCAACCGGTCGAAGTCCGCCGGAAGTTCGGCCTCCAGAGTCTGGAAGCGGTCGATGACGCCGAGGCGCCGCGCACGGTTCGTCGCACGTTCCAGGAGAGCGGGCGTGGCGTCCACGGCCACCACTTCGGCCTCCGGGAAGACCCGGGCCAGCAGGCACGAGACGACGCCGGGGCCGCTGCCGATGTCCAGGATCCGGCGGACCTTCGGCGCGGTGGGCAGGGCGGCGACCCAGCGGGCCGCCTCCTCGTACTGTGTGCCGTTGAGTTCGGCCTCCTGCTCCAGCAGGGGGCCGAGAACGTCCCAGTCGATGTCCGTCGCCGGATCGCCCCCTGAACCGTGCGCATGGGCATGGGCATGGGCATGGGCGTGCGCATGTGCACGGACATGGGCTTGTACGGGGGTGGCGGCGGCGTGCGCGTCGTGGTGGCCGTGACCGGCGTGGCTGCTCATGGGGTCAGCCTCCCCGGAAGGGATTCGGGCGGCAAGGTTCGTTGCCGATCCGGCAAATCGAGGTGGTGCCCCGGCGTACCGCCGCGGTACTCCTGCGGGCTGACCCCCCTGACCCGCTTGAACGCGGCGCTGAAGGCGAAGGGGGTGCTGTAGCCGACCTTCCGGGCCACGGCCTCCACCGTGGCGTCGCTCTCGCGCAGCAGGTCGGCCGCGACGGCGAGCCGCCAGCCGGTGAGGTAGGCCATCGGCGGCTCCCCGACCAGTTCGGTGAACCGGCGGGCCAGCCCGGCCCGGGACACCCCGGCGCGGGCGGCGAGCGAGGCGACGGTCCAGGGGCGCGCCGGGTCGTCCTGGAGCAGCCGCAGCGCCATCCCCACGACCGGGTCGCCCATCGCGCGGTACCAGGCGGGAGCGTCGGCCCCCGGCCGGGAGAACCAAGCGCGGAGCACGGCGATGAGCAGCAGGTCCAGCAGCCGGTCCAGGACGACGCGCTGGCCCGGCTCGTCCTGGGCGATCTCCGCGTCGAGCAGGTCCAGCAGCGGGCGGGTCCGCGCGTCGGCGGGGACCGTGAGGAGCGGGGGCACGGCGCCCAGCAGTCTGCGGCTGATCTCGCCGTCCAGCAGATAGGTGCCGACGAGGACCGCCGTCGCGCCGTCGACCGCGTTTCCCCAGGTCCGTACGTTCAGCACCATGTCCTGCGAGAGCGGCCGGCCGTGCAGTGTGGTGCAGATGCCGCCGGGGCCGATGAGAGCGTGGGGTGTCGTCCCGGGTGCGTCGGCGACGGTGTACGGATCGGGGCCGCGGACCACCGCGACGTCCCCGGGGCCGAGGAGGACCGGTTCGCCTCCGCCAGGCGGAACGATGCAGGCCGTGCCGCGCCTGACCGACATGAGGCAGATCGGCGCCCGGTCCTCGATCCGTACCGCCCAGGGCGGCTCCATCACCATGCGGAGCAGGAACGCGCCCCGGGCCCGTGGTCCGTCCAGGAGTCCGGCGAGAGCGTCCATGGCCGCCAGCCTAACGACACGTGGACGCGCAGGCGTGTGGACGCAGGAGTAGGTGCCTGAGCCTTTGGAGCATGTCCGGGCGGGGGCGGGCCCGGGAGTCTGGAGCCATGACGGAGAACACCTACACACGACAGAACGACGGCAAGGCCGGCAACGGCGGCAACGGCGGTAACGGCAAGACCGAATACGACGGACAGGGCGTGGGGCAGATGACGGGAACGGTCCTGGTGACGAGCGGCACGGGCAAGACCGGCCGTCGGGTGGCCGAGCGGCTGGCGGGCCTCGGGGTACCGGTCCGCGCGGGCTCGCGCTCGGGCGAGGTGCCGTTCGACTGGCAGGACGACACGGGTTGGGCGGCGGCCCTGGACGGCGCACAGGCCGCCTATGCGGCGTACTACCCGGACCTCGCGGCGCCCGGGGCGGCGGAGGCGATGGCTGTCTTCGGGCGGACCGCGGCGGCGTGCGGGGTGCGCAGGGTGGTGCTGCTGTCGGGGCGCGGCGAACCGCAGGCGGCGGTCGCGGAGGAGGCGCTGCGCGGTGCCGCCGGGGCGGTGGAGGTCACGGTCGTCCGGTCGGCGTTCTTCGCGCAGAACTTCAGCGAAGGCGCGCTGCTGGACGGCGTTCTCGGCGGCGAGGTGGTGTTCCCGGCGGGCACGACGGCGGAACCGTTCCTGGACCTCGACGACCTGGCCGACGTGGTGGTGGCCGCGCTGACCGGGGACGGGCACGCGGGGGCGGTGTACGAGCTGACGGGCCCCCGGAGCCTGACCTTCGCGGAGGCGGCCGACGTACTGGGCCGGGCGGCGGGCCGGCCGGTGCGGTACGTGCCGGTGACCGGACCCCAATACGCGGCGCTGCTGGAGGAGTTCGGGGTGTTCGGCCCGGAGGCGGGATTCCTGGCCGAGCTGTTCGCCACCCTGCTGGACGGCCACAACGCGGCGACGACGGACGAGGTGAAGCGGGTGCTGGGGCGGGAGCCGAAGGACTTCTCCGACTTCGCCCGCGACGCCGCTGCGGACGGTGCCTGGCACGGCTGAACCGGAACCTCGCGCCCGACGCGCCGGCCCGGCAGCGTACGGCCCGCGTACACCGACCGAACGGTAGGCGGAGCGCGCATATTGCCGGAGTGCTCCCGGGCCCATAACTTGCCCTTATGGAGCTGGAGTTGCGCCATCTGCGAACGGTCCGTGCCATAGCCGACACGGGCAGCCTCACCAAGGCCGCCGCCACGCTGGGCCTTGCCCAGCCCGCTCTCAGCGCCCAGCTGCGGCGGATCGAGAAGGCCCTGGGCGGCGCGCTCTTCGACCGTGACCACACCGGGGCCCGGGCCACCCCGCTCGGCGAACTGGTGCTGGAGCGGGCCCGGGTGGTGCTGCCCGCGGTCAGTGAACTCCAGGCGGAGGCGGTGCGGTTCGCCAATGCCACGGGGGCGCTGGACCGGTTCCGGCTGGGCGGCACGCACGGTCCGCTGCTCGGCGGTCTGGTGGACCGGATGGCCGCCGCGCACCCGGAGGCGGCGGTGTCGACGTACACCTCGTGGTCGGTGGCCGAGATCGCCTCGTTGGTGATCGACGGGCGGCTGGACTTCGCGCTGATCGGGACGTGCGGCGAGAGTCCGCCGCCGCTGGCGGACCGGCTGGTCTGGGAGGTCGTCGGGGTGGACCCGGTCTTCGTGATGCTGCCGGAGGACCATGTCCTGGCCGGCGAAGCGGAACTGGATCTGGCCGCGCTCGCGGACGAGTGCTGGGCGGACGTGCCGGGCGACGGGTGCTTCGCGGACTGCTTCACCGCGGCTTGCGCGCGGTCGGGCTTCACGCCGGTGTCGGTGTACGAGACGGACACCTCGTCCGTCGTCCATCTGGTGCAGGTGGGGCGGGCGATCGGGCTGTGCCGGGCGACCTTCCCGCCGACGCCCGGCCTGGTGACCAGACCCCTGGCCGGTGCGCCGCTGAGCTGGCGCCACCTGGTGGGCTGGCATCCGCACTCCCCCGCCGCCGACGCGGCGGCGGGGCTGGTGGCCGGCGCGACCCGCGCGGCGTACGCGGAGGCGGTGTCGCGCAGCCCGAGTTACGCGCAGTGGCTCGGCGCGCACCCGAGGTTCGGCACGGTGGTCTGAGCCGGGGGTGACGGGCTCCGGCCGCCTCGACGGCTCCGGCGACCGGGCGCGCTCCGGCGGACCATTCGGCTCCGGCGGCTCCGGCGACCCCTTCGACCCCTTCGACCCCTTCGACCCCTTCGACCCCTTCGACCCCTTCGACCCCTTCGACCCCCGAGGCTACTCCGCTCCGTGGGCCGAGGCGGCGGCGGCCACCCGGGTGGCGAGCGTGAGGTCCTTCTCGGTGATCGCACCGCCCGCGTCGTGGGTGTGGACGGAGAGGGCCACCGTGTTGTAGCCGAGCGTCAGGTCGGAGTGGTGGTTCAACTCGTCCTGGATCCCCGCGATGTGAACCGTCAGCGCCGCGGCGGCGAAGTGGGAGGGCAGCCGGAAGGTCCGGGTGATCCGGTCGCCTTCCCGCGCCCAGCCGGGCAGGCTCTCCAGTCGGCGGTCGGTCTCGGACGGCGACAGCGGTTCGGCGCTCATGGAACGGCTCCCGTGGCTCTCGGTGGATCGTGGATCGGCGTGTGCGTCACAGCGGGCCTGGGCTGTCCGTACCGGCGCGGCCCCGCCCGGCCCGCTCGTGACGTTACGGTCTTGGCATGACGACTGTCTTGCCCGACACGGGAGTGGGGCCGCTGCTGCGGGACTGGCGGGAACAGCGGCGGATCAGCCAGTTGGAGCTGGCCCTGCGCGCGGACTCCTCGGCCCGCCACATCTCGTTCATCGAGACGGGCCGGTCCCGGCCCAGCGAGGACATGGTCCTGCGGCTGGCCGAACAGCTGGACGTCCCGGTCCGTGAACGCAACGCCCTCCTCGTGATCGCCGGTTACGCGCCCCGCTACCCGCAGACGCCGCTCGATGACCCCGCGATGGCCTCCCTGCGCGAGAGCCTCGACCGGCTGCTCGCCGCGTACGAGCCGTACCCGGCCCTCGTCGTGGACGGCACCTACGGGGTGGTGGCGGCCAACCGCGGGGTCGCTCTGCTGCTGGACGGCGTACCGGAGAAGCTGCTGACCCCGCCGCTGAACGCCATGCGGCTCACCCTCCACCCGGAGGGGCTCGCCCCGCGCATCGTGAACCTCCCGGAGTGGCGGGCGGACCTGCTGGCGCAGATGGGCCGTCAGATCGCCCTCGTACGCTCGCCGGAGCTGCGTGCGCTGTACGACGAGGTGGCCGCCTACCCGGCCCCCGCCCGGGCCGACACCGAGAGGGCTGGTGGCGCGGTCCCGGTCGCCGGCGGGGCGGACGGGGCAGGACGAGAGCGGGACCTGGCCGCCGCGTTCGCGCTGCCGATGCTGCTCGAACACGGGGGCCGGGTCCTGTCGTTCGTGTCGTCGATCGCGACGTTCAACACGCCGATGGACGTGACGGTGGCCGAGCTGGCCGTCGAGACGTTCCTCCCCGCCGACCGGGAGACCGCCGCCTATCTGCACGCCCACGTACCGTCCTGACCCGGCCCCTTCGCGCTCACCTCAGACGCGCGCGCCGTTGTCGAGCGGGTCGCGCCGTGCCGCACGGGTCTTCCCGCGCGATGTGCCCTTGCCCTTCCCCGGTGCGGGCGGCGGGGCCTTCGCGGTCCGTTCCAGGGCGAGGGCTCCGGGTACGGCGGTGAACACCGAGGACCAGGTGCCGACGGAGATGCCGATGAGCAGGGCGAGCGCGAAGTCGGCCAGCGAGTCGCCGCCGAGCACCGCGAGGGCGGCCAGGATGAACAGAGCGCCCATCCCGGTGTTCACCGTGCGCGGCACGGTCTGGAGGACGGCCCGGCGGGCAATGGTGTCCAGCGGGGTCCGCCGGTTCGCCCCCCACAGCTCCCGCACCCGGTCGAAGACCACCACCGAGTCGTTGACCGAGTAGCCGATGACCGTGAGCAGGGCGGCCAGGAAGATGCCGTCGACGGGCCGCCCCAGCCAGGCGAACGCCCCCACCACCAGGATCACGTCGTGCACCATCGCCACGACGGACGCCACCGCGAACGTCCAGCGGAACCGGGCCGCCAGATAGGCCAGTTGGACGACCACCGCGACGCCCAGGGCGATCAGCGCGTTGCGGCGCAGTTCGTCGCCGAGGCTCGGGCCGATCAGCTCGTCCCGTACCTTCGTCGTCTCGCCGCCCTCCTCCGCGAGGGCGGTGCGCAGGGCGTGTTCGCCGTCGTTGTCGAGCTTCCCCGTGCGTACGGACAGGTCGCGGTCGCCCGCCGTGGTGACCTCGGCGTCCCCGAACCCGGCGTCGGCGAGTGCGTCCCGGGCGGTTTCGACGTCAACCGGGCGGCTGGTGGAGTATTCGACCAGCCGGCCCCCGGTGAACTCGACGCCCAGATCGACCCCGCGCACCACGATCCCGGCCACCGCGACGGCGACCAGGGCCGCCGAGACGACGAGCCATTGCACCGGTTTCCGGAAGAGCTTCGGGTCCTTGCGGACCAGCCAGGTCCGTACGGCGCCGGGGCGCCCGATGCCGTTGACGTTCCGGTAGTCGCTGACGAAGCGGGAGTTCGCGGCGATCTCGGTGAGCACGCGGGCGATGACCAGCGCGGAGAACATCGAGGCGACGACCCCGATGGCGAGGGTGACCCCGAACCCCTTCACCGGGCCCGAGCCCAGGAAGAAGAGCAGGCCGGCCGCGATCAGCGTGGTCGCGTTGGAGTCGGCGACCGCGCTCCACGCCTTCTTGAACCCGGTGATCAGCGCGGAGCGCAGGGAGCGTTTCGGCCGGTCGGCGCACTCCTCCCTGGCCCGTTCGAAGACCAGCACGTTCGCATCGACCGCCATCCCGACAGCGAGGACGAACCCGGCGAGCCCGGGGAGGGTCAGCGTGACGCCGAGGGCGAGGAGCGCGGCGTACGAGATCACGCCGTACGCCCCCAGCGCTACGGCGGCCAGCGCGCCGAAGAGGCGGTAGACGACGGTGATGAAGAGCGCGGTGGCGGCGGCTCCGATGAGGGCGGCCCGCGCGCTCGCGTCGATGGCCGCCGCGCCGAGGGTCGGGCCGACGGTTCGCTGCTCGACGATCTCGACGGGCACGGGCAGGGCTCCGCCCTTGATGAGCAGCGCCAGGTCACGCGCCTCGTCCGCGCTGAACGAGCCGGTGATCTGGGTGGCCCCCGACGGCAGTCCGACCCGGCAGCCGACCGACGGGTCGACCTGCGGCGAGGAGATGACCTTCTCGTCGAGGACGATGGCGACCCTCCGCCGGTCGTCCCCGGCAGGATGGCAGGCGGCCTCGCCGGTCAGTTGCTTCCAGTCCTGGCCCGCGTCCTTACGGAATTCGAGCGACACGCTCCAGCCCGCCCCGCCCTGTGCGTCGAACCCGGCGGTGGCGTCCTCGACGCCCGCGCCGGAGAGCCGGGGCGCGCCGAGAGCGAGGGCGCGGCCCTGCTCGTCGGGAAGCGTCAGCTTGTCGGGGGCGGTGTTGGAGTCGGGGTCGGTGTTGGAGTCGGGTTCGGTGTCGGTGTCGGTGTTGGAGCCGGGATCGGCGGTGCGGTCGGGGTCGGCCGCGGAGTCCGGGTCGTCGGGGGCCGGGTCGGAGCCCTCGGTGGGCTCGGAGCCCGGGGTCTTCTCCTCCGGCGCCTCGGTTCCCGGCCCCTCGACCGCGTGGAAGGTGAGCTGGGCCGTGCGGCCGATCACCTCGGCGGCCTGGCGCGGGTCCTGGACGTCGGGCAGTTCGACGATGATCCGGTCCTCGCCGGAACGCGTCAGGGTCGGCTCGGAGACGCCCAGCGAGTCGATGCGCTGCCGGAGCACCTCCAAGGTGCGGTCGGTGGTCTCGCGGTCCGCCTGGACGGTGGCGGTGTCCCGGGCCTGGAGCACGATACGGGTGCCGCCCTGGAGGTCGAGTCCGAGTCTGGGCGACATGGTCAGGCTGATGTAGACGGAGACGAGCAGGACGGCGACAGCCAGAACCGCTCGCACCGCGGTGGCGCGAGTCATGGAAATCCTTCGGTGGGGCGTCGAGGGCGTGCTAGGCGTCGCGGGCCCGGTCAAGATCCCCCGGACGCGCCCTGGGCGCCCTCACCTCAGTGAGGACGCGACGCCGGATCGGCAGAACAGGACGGATGACCGGTCGTGGGACCGGTGGTCGTCCTGCCCGGAGGCCCCCGTACGCCGGGGAGCGTGCCCCGGCGGCTGCCGGGCGCGTCGAAGGAGTCCGCGGCGGACCGCTGTACGCCGCCGTGCGGTTCGGCCGGCCCCGGCGGAGCGGGCGTCAGCGCGTCGTGCGGCGGCGGTGGCGCGTGCAGAAGCAGGTACGCCCGTCCGCCGCCCGCCCGGGGAGCCTGCGCCGGATCGGCCGCCGCCCTGGGCTGCTCGTGCGCGGCCTGCGCCACCGCACCCGAGCCTGTCCCCGGCCCGGCCACGACGCCGCTCGCGTGGTCCGGCCTCCCCCGGTCGGATCCGGCGACGTGCCCGGTGCCATGCCCGGTGCGATGCCGGATGTCAGGCCCGGCGACGGGCCCGGAGCGGTGGGTCGTCGGTACGGCCGGCGCCGAGGCCACGGTGACGGCCGGCCCGAGGCTTCGGGAAGGCAGGGCGGGCGCGGCGCCGTTCGCTGTGGCGGCACCGCCGACGAGGGTGAGGACGGTCAGTAGCAGTGTGGTCAGCACACACCGCACCCGGGACGCGTTCGACGCGTTCGCCGGGGGCCGTCCCCGGTACTTCGCCGGGGACCGCCCCCGGTACGGCGTCACCTCGGTCGGCCGAAACGCTCGGGCGGCGCCGTCCGATGGCGGAGCACGGAGCTGAGGATCTGTCCGGCGCCCCGGACGACCGTGGTCGACGGGTCGTCGGCCAGGCGAACCCGGGTGCCGAGGCGGCGGGCGATGCGATCGGTGACGTCGGCCCGCAGCGCGCCGCCGCCCGCGAGCACGGGGCCCTTGCGCAGGGCCCCACGGATCGCGCCGTGCCGGTCGTGCCGCCACATGGACGTGATCATGTCGAGCACGGTGCGGACGAGGACGGTGGGCAGCGCCGCCGGATCGAGGCCGTCGAGGTCGTCGAGTCCGCTCTCGGCCTGCCGGGCGTCGGCGACCAGGCCGCCCACGAGGAGCGTGACCTCGGTCAGCTCGGCCCCCATGTCGACGACGAGAAGAGGGCCCGCCTCCCTCGGTCCGGCGTACGCGGCGGCGGCCCGGCCGCTGCTGAGGACCAGGACGCGCGTCGTCCCGAGCCCGGCGAGCAGGGCGCGCGCGGTGGTGCGGTGTTCGGCGCCGGCGAGCACCGGGTGGCTGAGGACGATCACGCTGTCCCTGCGGTCCGGGCCCAGGGCCGCGTCGGCGATCCGGCCGAGCAGCCGGCCACAGGACTCGGGGTCGACGATGCGCCCGCGCCGGACCGGCCGTTCGGCGCCCCCGTGGGGGCCGGAGCCGGGGAGCGGGTCGAGAACCAGGCCCCGGCCGGGCACCCAGGCCCGGGTACGGGAGCTGCCGAGGTCCAGGGCCAGCCCCCGGGCGGCCGGGGCGCCGCCCGATGCGACCGGGGCCCCCAGGCGCTGGTGCCGGTGGTGTGTCCGGAGGCCCTCGTACGTACGCCCCGCCCCGAACGCCCCGGCACCGCTCCCGTCACGAAGCGGCCCGGGGCCCTTCCCCCACGGGCCCGCGCCCGGACGGAGCGGCCCTCGCCACTCACCGGGCGCGGAAGCGATCGAGAAGCGAAGAGCCGGTACGGGAGCGGTCGAAGGAGCAGAGGCCGGAGCGGATCCCGACGACGGGGGGACGGCGCGACCCGGTCGCTGTCCGTCGTGCACAGAACGCATCGTCCCTCACCCCCGGCCGCCCGCCGCAGCCGTCCACGCACCCCGTCGGCCCGCTGATAACGAGGCACGACCGATCCCTCACTATGCAATACGGGGTGGTGGAACGCCACATCCTCGCTGATTCACAGGTGCGACACCGGCACCGTGATCCGCGATCGCGGCCGGCGACCGGCGACCGGCGACCACACCCTCAACCGCGACCTCGACGCCGTGGCCCCCGACACCGCGGCACCCGGCCCGCTCCGGCATCCGCTCAGCTCTCCTCCCCCACCGCCAGAAAGGCGCCGACCAGCTCCGCGAACTCCTCCGGCACCGTGATCCTGACCCCCAGGCCCTCCGCCTTGGTGCGCTTGGATCCGGCCTTGTCCCCGGCGACCAGCAGGCTCGTGCGCCGGGAGACGCTGGAGGACGACTTGCCGCCCGCCCGCTCGATCAGCTCGTTCATCTGGTTGCGCGACAGCTTCTCCAACGCCCCGGACATCGCGCCGGTGACCACCACGGTCATGCCCGCGAGCGGCAGCGCGGAGCCGGCGCCACCAGCATCCGCACCTGCTTCCCCACCGGCCTCCGGGTGCGCGGCGACTGCCGCCGCCTCCGTCCCGGGCTCCGGGGGCGGGGTGGCCCCCGGCTCGGTCATCGACACCCCGGCCGCGACGAGCTTGTCGATCAGCGGTGCCAGCTCCACCAGCTCGGCCACCACCGCGGCGGCCTTCTCCTTGCCGATGCCGTCGACCCGCTGGAGCGTCTCCACATCGGCGGCGACGATCCGGTCCATCGTGGCGAAATACCGCGCGATGCGGCGTGACATGGACCGCCCCGTGCCCCGTACGCCGAGGGCGCAGAAGACCCGGGAGAGCGGCCGGGAGCGGGCGGCCTCGATGGCCGCCAGGAGATTGTCCGTGGAGGTCTCGCCCATCCGGTCGAGGGCGAGCAACTGCTCGCGCTTCAGGGTGAACAGATCCGCGAAGTCCGCGACGAGGCCCGCGTCGACGAGCTGGACGACCCGGGTGGAGCCGAGGCCCTCGATGTCGAGCTGATCGCGGCCCGCCGCATACGAGACGGAGGCGACCAGACGGCAGTTACGGCCCCGGGCGCAGCGCCAGCGCTGTTCGCTCGCGTCGATGTCGGAGCCGCACTGCGGGCAGCTCTCGGGGAAGTCGATCGGCGTCTCGTCGCCGGTGCGCAGGTGCACGACGGGGGCCTCGATGCGCGGGATGATGTCGCCGGCCTTGTAGACCATGACCTGGTCCCCCAGCCGCAGATCGCGCCGGGTGATGTCGGCCGGGTTGTGCAGGGTGGCGTAACCGACGGTGGAACCGTCGATCACCACGGGCTCCAGGACGGCGCGCGGCGCGATGATGCCCGTGCGCCCGACGTTCCACTCGACGGACAGCAGGCGGGTGATCTTCTCCACGGCGGGCAGCTTGTGGGCGATGGCCCAGCGGGGCGCGCGGGTGCCGGAGCCCGCCTCGCGCTGGTCGGCCGCCAGATCGGCCTTGATCACGATCCCGTCGATGCCGAACGGCAGCGCGGCGCGCACGGAACCTATGGCGTCCACCCGCGCCTGGACCTCCTCGACCGTGGTGGCCAGGACCGGCGCCACGTCGGTGCCCGCGGCCGTGTGCACGCCGAGTCCCGCGACGTACACGAGGACCTCACTGTGGGGCAGTTCGGCGAGGGTCCGGGTGAGCTCCCCGGAATCGGGCAGCGGCAGTGCGCCGTAGGCGAAGAAGGTCGTCTCCACCCGGTAGGCGCGGTCCTTGGCCCGCAGGGTGCCCGCCGCCCCGTTGCGCGGATTGGCGAAGGGGGCGCCGCCGTGTTCCGTACGGGTCGCGTTGCCCTGTTCGAACTGCTCGTTCGTCATCAGGATCTCACCGCGCACCTCGATGGTGACCGGCTCGGCCAGCCGCTCCGGCAGTCCGACGACGGCGCCGGCCGCGTGCGAGACGTCCTCGCCCGCCGTGCCGTCGCCCCGGGTGATGAGGCGCTCGAACCGGCCGTCCCGGTAACGCGCGGCGACCGCCAGGCCGTCGAGCTTCGGCTCGACGCTCCACGCGGTCACCGGTCTGCCGATGCGCCGCTCCAGCGAGGCGGCCCAGGTGGCGAACTGCTCGGCCGAGAACACGTTGTCCAGCGACAGCATGGGCACCGTGTGCGGCACATCGCCGACGGCGGCCCCGCCCGCGACCTTGCCCGTCGGCGAGGCGGCAAGCACCTCCTCCGGGTGCTCCGTCTCGTACGCCGCTATCCCGCGCGCCAGCCGGTCGTAGGCGTCGTCGTCCAGCGCGCTCTCGCCCGTGGCGTAGTACGCGGCGGCGGCGACGGAGGCCTGTTCCACGGCGGCGGCGTAGGCGGCGGCATCGGCGAGCACAGCAGCTGAGTTCGTCATGGTCACCATTCTTCCGGCCACCACTGACAACGACCCCGATCACCTTTTCGCCCCCCCGTATAGGAGAGCGCTCTCCCCAGCCATCGCCCACAACTCGCGCTTCATCGTGCCGGTTTACCGAGCCTGTCCGATCTCTTGACATGCACAGGAGGCACTTCTACGTTCCTCCGAGAGAGCGCTCTCTGACTTGACCCAGGAATCCCCCACTTCCCCGAACAGGAGTGCCGTGCTCTTCCGTCATCGACGCAACCCCGACCACCGCCGCCAACGATCCCTGCCGTCCTGGCGGTACAGAATCGCCGGGCTCGCCGCGGCCGCCCTCGCGCTGTCCTTCCTCCAGGCCAACGTGGGCAACGCGGCTGCCGAGCGGGCCGCCGCCGAAGCCGCACCGAAGGCCGCCGCGGATGTGGTGCGGGTGGCCGAGTTCCTCGCCGAGTGCCCGTACACCCACCGGCTCCCCGACGACCCGATCGTCTTCCCCGGGCTGCCGGGCGCCTCCCACATGCACAGCTTCTTCGGCAACGACACCACGCACGCCGGCTCCGACCTGGCCTCCCTGGAGCGGGGTCGTACGTCGTGCTCCCCCGACACCGACCTGTCGTCGTACTGGGTGCCCACCCTCTACGACGGCGACAAGGAGGTGGAGCCCACCGGGACCACCTTCTACTACCTGGGCGAGGGCGTGAGCGACGACGTCATCCGGCAGATCAAGCCCTTCCCCCGGGGCCTGCGCATCGTGGCGGGCAACGCGAAGGCGACCGGGCCGCAGGACAACACGATTGCCCGCTGGTCGTGCCTGCACGCCGGTGAGGTCAACCCCTCGCAGGACTTCGTGAACTGTCCGCCCGGCACGATGATGGAGTCCTACCTGGACTTCCCGCAGTGCTGGAACGGTACGGACCTCGACTCCCCCGACCACAAGAGCCACATGGCCTACCCGGTGAACGGAGGCTGCCCGTCCACCCACCCGGTGCCGGTGCCCAAGCTCCGGCAGGTGCTGCGCTACCCGGTGAACGGCGACCCGGCCCGCTTCCGGCTCGCGTCCGGGCCCGGCTACACCATGCACGGCGACTTCTTCAACGTATGGCCGGAGGAGGAGATGGCGCAGCGCGTCCGCGACTGCATCAACGCGATCGTCAAGTGCGGCTTCGACGGCCGGCCCTGAGTGATCGTCACCTCCATGCGCACCGCGTCCGCCCCGGGGCCCGGCTCGGGGGGGGACGCCCTCCCCCACCCCGTACGAGGACACCTCATGGACCGCATGAACCTCCCGTCGCTCCTCCACCGGGCAGCCGTCCTCGGCCTGCTGGGCGTGCTGGTTTCCATCGGGGCGGCCGGCTGCTCGCCGGCGGCGGACTCCGCGCCCCGTACGGCAGAAGTACGGACATCCGCACCGCCGTCCGCCACCGGATCCGCCACCCCCGCCGCCGGGACCGCCACCGATGTCGGCTGGGTCCAGCTGATGGCCCCCATGAACCAGCAGGCTGTGAAGCTGCTGACGCTCGCCGCCGAGCGCGCTGCCGAACCTCGGCTACGCGCCTTCGCGCTCCGGCTGCGCAGCGGCCAGGAAGCCGAACTCGACCGGCTGCGGCCCCTGCTGACCCGCATGGGGCTGCCCCACACCGATGTGCACGCGGGGCACGACATGCCCGGCATGGTGACCGAGCGGGACCTGAAGGCGGCCCGCGCCGCCGAGGGGCCCGCCTTCGACCGGCTCGTCGTCGTACAGATCCGGGACCACTTGCGCCAGTCCGCCCAGGTGTCGCGTTCCGAGATCACCGCGGGTGGCCGGGCGGACGCGCGTGAGCTGGCCGCCGCCCTCGTGACGGCGCGCGAGACCTCCCTCGCCGAGCTGGAACGGCTGCCGGGCGCGGTGCGGGCCCTCGGCTGAACGGGGCGGCCGGCCTGCGGGTATAAAGGGCTGCATGACAGCCGAAGTGCCGCAGCCCGTACGCCCCGCGACCTTGGAGGACGTGGCGGCCGTGGCCGGTGTGTCACGGGCGACGGTGTCCCGGGTGATCAACGGAGCGACCACCGTCGACCCCGCCCTGCGCACCGTGGTCGAGGAGGCGGTGGCGACCACCGGCTACGTGCCCAACCGGGCCGCCCGCTCGCTGGTGACCCGGCGGACCGACTCCGTGGCCCTGGTGGTCTCCGAGCGGGAACGGCGGCCCATGTCCGAGCCGTTCGTCGGCCGGATGTTCTCCGACCCGTACTTCGGGCGGGTCGTCAGCGGGCTGCTGGAGGTGCTGCGCCCGGCGGGGATCCAGATGGTCGTGATGCTGGCCGACGACGAGGCCTCCCGGACCCAGCTGCTGTCCTATCTGCGCCACGGCCACGTCGACGGGGTCGTGCTGATCACCACGCACGCCGACGACCCGCTGCCCGGCCTGCTCCAGGACACCCGGATGCCCGCCGTCCTCGCGGGCCGTCCGCACAGGCCGTCGCCGCTGGCCTATGTGGAGGTGGACCAGCACGCCGGGGCGCGGCTGGCGGCCGATCACCTGGCCGCGCTGGGACGACGGCGCATCGGCACCATCTCCGGGCCCCAGGACATGCCCGCCGGGCAGGTCCGGCTGACCGGCTTCCTGGAGGCCTGCGCCGCCCACGGCATCGAGGACGTGGCCTGCGCCGAAGGGGACTTCACGCATCTGGGCGGGGCCGCGGCGATGCGCCGGCTGCTGGCGGACCGCCCCGACCTGGACGGGGTGTTCATCGCCTCGGACCTGATGGCCCTGGGCGCGCTCCCGGTGCTGCTCCGGGCCGGTCGGGACGTGCCGTCCGATGTGGCGGTGGTCGGCTTCGACGACAGCAGTGCGGCGGCCGCCTGCGACCCGCCCCTGACCACGGTCCGGCAGCCGGTGGAGGAGATGGCCGCGGAGATGGCCCGGCTGCTGCTGAAGCAGATCGGCGAGCCGGCCGGCCCCTCGCCCTCCGTGCTCTTCCCGCCGGCGCTCGTACGGCGGCAGTCGGCCTGAGCGCCGACGGGGCCGCGCCCCTGAGCTCGGTCGACCCGCGCCCCGGTCAGGCCGTCGTTCCCGGCGCGTCCGGGACCGGGGCCTGGCCCGGGAACGGCTCGTCCGCCAGGCCCGCCCCGGCGAAGCCCTCGGCGCGTACCGGCACCTGGGGCCCTGAGGACTCCTGGAGCCAGCGCGTCAGCACCCGGTGGACCGCCTCGGCGCCCACCAGTTCGCCGCCCGGCGGCACGGGCGCGCCCTCCGCCCTCTCGGCGGCCACGATGTCGAGCGGGTCCGTCAGCCCGCGCGGCCAGAGCAGGAACGGCCGGGACTGTTCGCCGCCGAGGCCGCCGTGCGAACCGATCTGCTCCTCGAAGGCGTGCACGGTCCCGGTGGCCGGGTCGTACATGGAGTTGACCATGACGTCGGCGACGTGCGGGAAGGTGTCGGTGCGGCGTACGGCGGCGGCCGCCCCGATGCCGAAGTCCGCGAGCGGGCCCTCGCCGTCCGTCAGTTCGGCGACGGGGATCTGGGCACCGCCCGGACCGAGCACCACGGAGCCGTGTTCCTCGCTGCGGACCAGGAGGAAGCCGATCCCCGGGTGGTTGGCGAGCGTGGACAGCAGCGCGGGGTGGCTGCGCTCGATCTGTTCGCGGGAGGCGCGGCCCTCGATGTCGGGGAAGGAGATAAGACCGAGGTTGCCGGAGGCCAGCACGATCGGGTCGGAGAGCTTGGCCGGGTGCTCGTCCTCCTGCCCCTCGACGGGGCGGTGCAGCGCGATCCGCACCGCGTCGCGGGCCTCGGAGGCGCTGCGGGTGCGCTGGGCCCGGCGGGGCACGGGCAGCCCGCAGCCCGCCCGGACGAGGTCCTTGAGCGTGAGCCCGTACTTCCCCGCGAAGGTCTCCCCGGGGCTCTGGCCGTGGTCGGACAGGAGCACGATCCGGTAGGCGCGCGGGGTGTGGTCGGCGATCTTGGCGATCAGGGCGAGGGAGCGGTCGAGGCGTACGAGGACCCTCTCCGCGTCGGGGCTGTGCGGGCCCGAGTGGTGGGCGACCTCGTCGTAGGCGACGAGGTCGGCGTAGACGGCGGTGCGTCCGGCGAACATGTCACCGAGGACGGCGGCGGCGACCACGTCGCGCTCGACGACGGTGGCGAAGGCGCGGATGAAGGGGTAGAGCCCGCCGCGCTTGATCCGGGGGGTGACCTTCCGGGCGCGGGCCCGGGTCGACTGGCCGATCTCGCGGAAGACCTCGGCGACGAAGGAGAGGGCGGTACGGGTGGCGTTGGCCGGGTCGGAGAAGTAGGCGAAGTATCCGGCGCGGGAGCGCCGGCCCTTGCCGCGCCGGGCGGCCATGGACAGGACCAGGGCCAGCTGTCCGGCGCCGCCGCTGAAGAGGTTGCCGCGGCTCGCCCCGTCGACGGTGAGCAGGCCGCCGTCGTGGGTGCGCTCGATGGCCCGGCGCTGCATTTCGAGGGCGCTGGCGGGACGGCTGGAGACCATGACGGTGCGGGTCTCCTTCTCGTACCAGCGGAACGCGGGCACGTCGTGGTTGCTGCCGTGCAGGATGGCGAGCTGGCTGGCGCCGGTCTGGCTGGACCAGTCGGTACGCCAGGGGGTGAGGCGGTGTCCTGAGGAGTCGGCGAGCCAGCCGGCGACGGTCGGCATGAGCCCGGCGGCCGCCGCGTTCACCAGGACGTCGTGGCCGACGCCGTCGAGCTGGAGGAAGACGGTGCCGGGCGGTCCGTCGCGGCCGGGTTCGGCCGGGGCCGGCGATCTGCCGCGTCTGCGGCGCCGGTCGGCGAGGCGGGAGAGCCGGCGGCGGTAGGCCTCGTCGTCGCGGACGGCGAGGGCCGTGGAGGTGGCGGAGGCGACGGCGGACATCACGGCGGCGACGACGACCGCGGTCTCCGGCGCGGCGTCGCCGCGCCCGTCCGGGATCAGGCGCAGCGCTATCAGCAGCAACGAGCCGTTGAGGAAGAAGACCAGCGCGCCGAGGACGAGCGCGGGCACGACGAGCAGGGACCGGACGAGGACGGGCCACACCAGTGCGGAGAGCAGGCCGAAGGCGCCCGCGCCCCAGGCCGCGGTGAACGCCGTCCTGGTGACGGTGTCGCCGTCGTCGGACTGGAGCTGGAAGTCGGGCAGGGCGCCGGCCAGCGCGAGCATGGTGAGAGTGGACACCGCCCAGACCGCGATCACCCGCATCAGGGCCGTGCCCGCCGACCTCCACCACTTCCCGTCACCCACGCCGGTCCACCTCACGCCCCCTCCGCCCCCGGGCCCGGTCGTCCGGGGCCCACCCTTCAGCTTTTCACAGCGTCGGTCCCGGTCAGCGGCTTCGGCGACAGGCTGAAGGCTCGGCGCGAGGGTACGGGGGGCGCATAGGCTCGTACCGGCAGCGCACCCGGGCACGGGCCGCGCGGGCCGTACGCACCGGGACACGGGAACAGGGTCACGGTGTGCCGAGGAGCGAGCGAGGAGGCGGACGGCCGGTGGAGGTCACCTGGTGGGGTCATGCCACCTGCACGATCGAGGACTCGGGGGTGCGGGTGCTGACCGATCCCCTGTTCGTACGGCGCTTCGCGCATCTGCGCCGCCGCCGGGGCGAGGTGCCGCCGCCGCAGGCCGCGGTCGCGGAGGTGGTGCTGATCTCCCACCTCCACTCCGACCATCTGCATCTGCCGTCGCTGGCCCGGCTGGCTCCCGGCAGCCGGTTGATCGTGCCGAGCGGCGCGGTGGCGGCCGTGCCGGGGCTGCGGATGCTGCGGCGGGTGCGGCAGCTGCACGTCACCGAGGTCAGGGCGGGCGACACGGTACGGGTCGGCGAGGTGCGCGTACGGGCGGTCCCCGCGCTGCACGACGGGCGGCGGCTGCCGGTCGGGCCGCACCGGTCGCCCGCGCTCGGCTACGTGGTCGAGGGCGAGGCCCGGACGTACTTCGCCGGGGACACCGGGCTCTTCGACGCGATGGCGGACGCGGTGGGGCCGGTGGACGTGGCGCTGCTGCCGGTGGGCGGCTGGGGGCCCTACCTGGGACACAGCCATCTGGATCCGGCCCGGGCCGCCGAGGCGCTGACCCGGCTCGCGCCCCGGTCGGCGGTGCCGGTGCACTACGGCACGTACTGGCCGGTCGGCCTGGACGCGGTGCGCCCGCACGAGTTCCACGCGCCGGGAGACGAGTTCGTACGGCACGCGGCGAAGCGGGCCCCCGAGGTGACCGTGCATCTGCTGGGGCACGGCGAACGGGTCAGGCCGGAGACCGGCCGGTGATCCAGGAGATCCAGCAGGTGGTGCGGGAGCTGCCCACCGAGTCGACCCAGCAGGCGATCGGCTACCCGACGCTGTTCGCCCTGGTGGCGCTGGGGTCGTTGGTGCCTGTGGTGCCGACGGGGGCGCTGGTGAGTTCGGCGGCGGTGGTGGCCTTCCACCAGACGTCGCCGCTCGCCCTGCTCTTCGTGTTCCTGGTGGCGTCGGCGGCCGCGTTCCTCGGCGACGTCTGTCTGTACTGGCTGGGGCAGCGCGGGGTGCGGTCGAATCACGGCTCGAAGTGGCTGGGGGCGATCACCCGCCGGGCCGCGCCGGAGCGGCTGGCACAGGCGCAGGAGAAGCTGGCGGAGCACGGCGGGACGGTGCTGGTGCTGTCCCGGCTGGTGCCGGCCGGGCGGATACCGGTGATGCTGGCGTGTCTGCTGAGCAAGATGCCGCTGCGGCAGTTCGTCCGGGGCGACGTTCCGGCGTGCCTGGCCTGGGCGGCGACGTACCAGCTGATCGGGATCCTGGGCGGTTCGCTGTTCCCGGAGCCGTGGCAGGGGGTGGTCGCGGCGGTGGCCCTGACGCTGCTGATCAGCGGGGCTCCGGCGGTGTGGCGCCGGCTGCGGGCACGGTTCGGCCACGGGACGGGCGACGCGACGGGGTGACCGTCTTCCCCGTCGGCCGGGGTCTCCGGGGCGCGGCACGCCGTGACCGTTCTCGCGGCGGGTGGCACAGCCGTGGCCGTTCTCGCGGCGGGTGGCACAGCCGTGGCCGTTCTCGCGGCGGGTGTGGCACGGCAGTGGCCGTTGTCGCGGCGGGTGTGGCCGTCCTCAGCGCAGCGCGCGGAAGACCGCCGTGAAATCGTCCAGGGCTTGTGCCACATGGGCGAGCTCCAGCGGCTTCGCGGCGGCGAGGGACTCCGTCTGCTGCTGCGGCGTGGCCCCCAGCAGCGGTCCGGTGCCCAGGCGTACGCGCAGGGCGCCCAGCTCGTCGCCGAAGCGGTGGCCGCCCGGGGCCGGTGCGCCGAGCCGGTCGGTGAGGTATTCCTCCAGCTCCATGGAGTCCGTGACGCCCAGGTCCGCCAGCCGGGAGCGCAGCGGGCCGAGGTCGGCGTAGAGGTGGCGGCCCGCCTGCGGGGGGCGGGCCAGCGCGCCGGAGCCGAGGACCGCTCGGTGGGCGGCGGAGGCGACCTCGGCCTGGAGCGCCGCCGCCCGCCGGACCCGGTCGCGTACGGAATCCGGCTCGCCCAGGGCGTGGGCGGCGGCGTGGGCGACCGGGCCGGCGACCTGGGCGCCGAGTGCGGTGAGGATGTCCAGGGTGCGGGCGTGCCGGACGACGGCGCGGGCGGTGTCCGGGAAGCGGGCGACGGCGACCGGCCAGGCGGCCGGTACGAGCGCTCCGGACAGGTCGTCGATCACCGTGACGTCGTCCGGGCACATCTCGGCGGGGCTGAGCAGGACGGTGTCGCGGGGCCGGTGCACGGTGTCGCGCCAGGTCTCGTCGCTGACGATGTGCAGCCCCTCGTCCACGGCCGCCTCGCAGGCCTCGCGGACCAGCTCGGGCGGGGCGACGGTGGCGGTGGGGTCGTCCACGACGGACAGGAGCAGCAGTTTCGGCCGGCCGCCCTCCGCGCGGACCCGGCGGACGGTCTCCAGCAGGGCGTACGGGTCGGGGACGCCGCCGCATTCGGCCGGGGTCGGCACGTGGTAGGCGGGCCGGCCCAGCAGCCGGGCCTGCGGCATCCAGGCGGCCGGGCAGGGGCGCGGCATGAGGACGTCGCCGCCGTGTGCGCCGATGAGGGCCAGCAGGAGCGGCTGGGCCCCGGGGGCGGCGGCGATCCCGCCCACGGCGCCGTGCAGCCCACGCCGGTCCCAGTACCCGCGCGCCGCCTCACGCAGGACCGCCCCGCCGCCGGGGGGTTCGGGGCGGGTCCGGGCGGAGGCGGCGGCGAGAACGGCGGCCAGCTCGGGAAGGACCGGCAGACCGGGGTCGGGGGCGGGCGGCCCGTAGCGGACGGGGCCGTGGTCCTCGTGCGGGGGCGAACGGTCCGGCCCGGAGCTTCCCCGGGCGCCGGGCCGCCCGGAACCGCCCCGGCCGGTGTCCTCGGTTCCGTGCATCCGGCCCTCCTCCGCCGCTCGCCGCTCCGCGTCTGCGGCGCGCCCACTCGCCCGATCGTCGGCTCCGGCCCGGATCGCCGGCTCCAGGCCCGCGCCGGGGTCCGGGTAAACGGCTCCCCGTCACCGGCTCCGGCTCCGGCTCCCCGTCATCGGTTCCGGGTCCGCGCCCTCTGGCTTCTTTATACGGAGGATCCGGGCCGCCCGCCCGCCCAAGCGCGCACCCGCGCCGGGGCCGTCCAGCCGTGGGCCGTTCCGCCGGTCGGTGGTGGCGCGTGGCCAGGGTCTCAGCGCGCCTGCTGGTTCAGCGTGGCCCGGCCGGGTATTCGCTGAGCCATGTCCACACCGAGAACCTCATCCGCCACCGCCCCCGCCGTCGCCCGGCTGCGCGGCTGGCTGCAGGGGCGCGACCTGGCCGTCTTCCGGAGCGTCGCGGACCGGCACTGGCCCGGCGCCGATCCGCTGCTGCCCAGGCTGAGCCGGAGCGCCAACCACGGGCTGCTCTGGTTCGGGGCGGCGGCCGGGATCGCGGCCCTCGGCAGCAGTGCGCGTTCGCGCCGGGCCGCGCTGCGCGGGGTGGCGTCCCTCGCCGTGGCCTCGGCGACGATCAACACCGTCGGCAAGGGCGCGGTCCGCCGCGAGCGGCCGATAACGGACCTGGTGCCGGTGGTCCGGCAGCTCAAGCGGCAGCCGATCACCACCTCCTTCCCCTCGGGCCACGCGGCGTCGGCGGCGGCCTTCGCCACCGGGGTGGCCCTGGAGTCCAAGGGCTGGGGCGCGGTCGTGGCCCCGGTCGCGGCGGCCGTGGCGGCCTCCCGCGTCTACACCGGGGTCCACTACCCGAGCGATGTGCTGGCGGGTGCGGCGCTCGGCATAGGAGCCGCGTTCGCCCTGCGCGGCGTCGTGCCGACCCGGGGCCAGCC
>NZ_JBHXJG010000118.1:0-21697 GCF_042723425.1 Streptomyces sp. NPDC058375
GTGGGGCGGGAGCCCCGCCCCACCGCTCACCCCGCCCCGCCCTCAGGCCTTCTCGCCGTCCTCGTCCTCCGCCGTCAGCAGCGCCTCGATCCGTGCCGTCGCCGCGCCCAGATGGCGGCGGGCCTCCGCGAGCTGGGTCTCCGTCACCCCGTGATCGCGGGCCGCGTCCCGGATGCCGTCGCGGAACCGGTCCAGCAGGCGGTCCAGATCGCGCACCGGGTCGCCCGTCGTCGGCGCGTCCTGCCCCCAGTCCGCACCGGGATCCGGCTCCCGGACGGGCGGGGCGGTCTCCGGCTCGGGCTTGCCGAACGGGGGCCAGGCGCCGGTCCGCGCGAAGCCGCCGAGCTGGCCGGTGATCTCCGCGAGCCCGTCCCGTACGCCGGAGGGCCAGTCGCCCCGGGCGAAGTGCTCCTGCACCTGACGGGCAGCGGTCTGCATCTGCTCGCGCGCCTTGTCCTGGGCCTCCTTGGCCTGGCGGCGGGCCTGCTGCGCGTCCTCGCGGGCGCGCCGGGACTCGTCCTTCGCCCGGCGGGCCTGCTCCTTCCACTCCTGCTTGGCCCGGCGCAGCTCCTCCTTCGCCGTGCGCCACGCCTCGCTGTCACCGAGGTCGCCCAGACTGCCCAGATTGCCGAGGTCGCCGAAGGGGGAGGAGGGTTCGCCCCTCTCCTTGCCGCTGCCGGCCCCCGTCCCCGCACCGTGCCGGGACTCCGACGCCGCCGCCCGCATGTCGCTGCGGAGCCGGCCCGCCGCGCCCCGTACGTCGTCGCGTATCTCGGCGGCCAGCTCGGAGACCGAGTCGCGGATCTCCAGCTCCAGGTCGGCCAGTTCGGCGCTGCGGCCCGCCAGCTCCTCGCGTCCGGCGTCGGTGATCGAGTACACCTTGCGGCCGCCCTCGGTGGCGTGGGTGACCAGGCCCTCGGCCTCCAGTTTGGCCAGCCGCGGGTAGACCGTGCCGGCGGACGGGGCGTACAGGCCCTGGAAGCGCTCCTCCAGCAGGCGGATCACCTCGTAGCCGTGGCGAGGAGCCTCGTCCAGGAGCTTGAGGAGATACAGGCGCAGGCGGCCGTGGGCGAATACGGGGGGCATGTCAGAGAACCTTTCCGGTCGGCTCGGCGGCGTACGCGTCGTCCTCGGCGGGCGGCCTGCGCAGGAGGGCGATCGAACCGGACACGGTCGTCGCCCGCAGGGTTCCCGTGCCGGCGCCCAGCGTGCCGGTGATCTTCTTGGCGCCCCACTGCCCCCCGACCCGCAGGTCCTCGAAGGCGTTGGAGACGGCCCCGCTCGCGGTGTTCGCCTCGACCTTCGCGTCCGCCGGGTGCGGCAGCCGGATCGCGATCTCGCCGGACACCGTGGTCAGCCGGATGTCCGTGGGCTTCCCGGACGGGTCGACGTCCAGCACCATGTCACCGCTGACCGACTCGGCCCGGACCGTGGCCCCCGCCCCGTCGATCACCGTCAGATCGCCGGCCACGGACTGGAAGCGCAGGTCCCCCGTGACGCCCTGGGCCTCCAGGCTGCCCGACACTGACTCCCCGCGCACCGCACCGGTCAGCCCGACGAGCGTGGAGTCCCCGGTGATGCCGCGGACCTCGGTGCGGCCGCTGATGCCGGAGACGACGGCCCCGGCGCCGATCACGCCGACCTCGACGGAGGAGGCGGCCGGTACGACGAGCGAGACGACGGCGCTGCGGCGGCGGCCCTTGGGCTCGAACCAGCGCAGGAAGCCCTGCCAGGGCAGGTCCTCGTAGGCCACGGTGAGCCGGCCGTCCTCCTGGGTCACGATCAGCGGCGGGCCCTCGATCGCGGAGATCTCCAGCCGGGCGTCCGGCTCGTCGGTCCCGACCACGTTGACCGCGCCGTCGACGATGCGCACCTGGAGCGCCGCCACCGGATCCTCGAAGGAGAGCTTCCGCGGCTCATCGATGGTCCATGTCGACACAGGCATGGATGTGACCTCCCGGAAGGCGTGGCAGCTGGCAACGCAACATATCGCGTCTCGTAAAGAACACGATATATCGCGGATGGGTGAAGTCAAGGGATGCCGGGCCCCGGCGGCGGTCGGCACCATGTCTGCAAACACGATCAAATACGGGCAAATTGCCTTAGCGTGTGAGCCATGAACGCGACATCCACCGGGGCCCTCCTGCTGTGCCGGGCCGACCCCGAGACCGTACGGCCGCTCGCCCACCTGCTGCGCGAGCAGATGCTGCTGGTCCGCGCGGGCGAGGAGTGGAGCGTGCTCGTCCCCGAGGGGAAGCCCCGGCGGACCGGGGGCGCGGAGCAGGACGCCGAACCCGTCGACCGGGTCCTCGGCGGCTGGGCCACCGCGCTCGCCGTCGGCTCCACGTGGCCGGTGCTGGCCCTGTGGTGGGACGCCGACCGGGCCGGATACACCCTCGCCGCCGGATTCCGCAGGCCCGTGGGCTACGTCTGGCTGGCCGACGGCACCCCGGTGGGCGAGGACGAGGCCACGCGGACCTTCGCCGCCCGGCTCGGCCTCGACCCGGTGCTGGACGTACAGGCGCTGGAGGAGCTGACCCGCCCCGATCCGGAAGCGAACGCGGAGGCCAGGCTGCGCGGACTGCTCGCCGTCCTCACCCGCACCGGGCTGACGCTGCCCGCCGGACTCTCCCCGGGCGAGAGCGCCGACCGGCTGCGCAGCGTCGCGGCGGCGCAGCGCCACGTGGACCGGGTCGAGTGGGCCGGCTGGCGCGATGCCGTACGGGTCGAACTGGACGCGGTGGAGAGCAGCCGGGTCGGCCCGTGGGTACGCGGCCCCCGCGCCCGGGCCGTCGCCGCCGTCCAGCTCGCGGCCGGGCTCCCGCTCCTGCTGTGGGGCGCGCGACGTCGCAGCGGCGGCTGGGCGGCGGCCGGCGCGGTGCTGCTGGCGCAGGGTGCGCTGGGACTCGTCTACGAGCGGGCCAGGGCCGGCGCGGAAACCCCGTAGGAGCAGGAGTTACGCGTCCTCGTCGTCCTCGTCGTCCAGCCGGGCCAGCCAGGTCGCCAGGCGCTCGACGGGCACCTCGAAGTCGGGGTTGAGATCGACGAACGTACGCAGCTGCTCGGCGAGCCACTCGAAGGTGACCTCCTCCTCGCCGCGCCGCTTCTCCAGTTCCTCGATGCCACGGTCCGTGAAGTACATGGGAAAAGGATAACGAGGCCCGAGGGCCTCGGAGACGCCGGAGACCCGGCTCCGCGACGAGCACGGAACCGGGTCTCCGGGGTAATCAGCGTTGAGGTCCTCAGGCTTCGAAGACCTCGTTGACCAGCTGCGTCTGCTCCGCCTGGTGGCGCTTGGCCGAGCCGACCGCCGGGGACGAGCCGTGCGGCCGCGAGATGCGGCGCAGGCGCTCGCCGTGCGGCACGTCCGAGCCGACCGCGAGGTCCAGGTGGTCGATCAGGTTGAGCGCGATGAACGGCCACGCACCCTGGTTCGCCGGCTCCTCCTGCGCCCAGAGGTACTTCTCGGCGTTCGGGTACTTCGCGATCTCGGCCTGGATCTCCGCACCCGGCAGCGGGTACAGGCGCTCAAGCCGGATGATCGCCGTCTCCGTGTCGCCGCGCTTCTCCCGCTCGGCGTCCAGGTCGTAGTACAGCTTGCCGGAGACGAAGACGACCTTGCGGACGTCCTCGGCCTTGACCGACGCGTCGCCGATCACCGGGCGGAAGCCGCCGGTGGTGAACTCCTCGATGGACGAGGCCGCCGCCTTCAGACGCAGCATCGACTTCGGGGTGAAGACGATGAGCGGCTTGTGGTGCGGGTTGTGCACCTGCCAGCGCAGCAGGTGGAAGTAGTTCGACGGCAGGGTCGGCATCGCGACCGTCATGTTGTCCTGCGCGCACATCTGGAGGAAGCGCTCCGGGCGGGCGGAGCTGTGGTCCGGGCCCTGGCCCTCATAGCCGTGCGGCAGGAGCAGCGTGACGCCGGAGGTCTGGCCCCACTTCTGCTCGGCCGAGGAGATGAACTCGTCCACGACGGTCTGCGCGCCGTTGACGAAGTCACCGAACTGGGCCTCCCAGATGACCAGCGACTCCGGACGGGCCAGCGAGTAGCCGTACTCGAAGCCCATCGCCGCGTACTCCGAGAGCAGCGAGTCGTAGACGTTGTACCGGGCCTGGTCGTCCGCCAGGTACAGCAGGGGGGTGTAGTCCTCGCCGGTGACCTGGTCGACCAGGACCGCGTGGCGCTGGCCGAACGTGCCGCGACGGGTGTCCTGGCCGGCGAGCCGGACCGGGGTGCCCTCCATCAGCAGCGATCCGATGGCCAGGGTCTCGCCCATGCCCCAGTCGATCGTGCCGTTCTCCACCGAGGACGCGCGACGCTGCATCTGCGGCATCAGACGGGGGTGGACGGTGATCGAGTCGGGGATGTTGACCTGCGACTCGGCGATCCGCTTGACGACCTCGGCGGAGACGGCCGTCTCGACGGCCACCGGGAAGGCGGCCTGCGGCTCCGGGATGTGCGGGGAGGCCGGCTGCGAGGTGGCCTCGCGGACCTCGGCGAACACCTTCTCCAGCTGACCCTGGAAGTCCTGGAGCGCCTGCTCCGCCTCTTCCAGCGTGATGTCGCCGCGACCGATGAGGGACTCGGTGTAGAGCTTGCGCACCGAGCGCTTCTTGTCGATCAGGGTGTACATCTGCGGGTTGGTGAACTCCGGGTTGTCGCCCTCGTTGTGACCGCGGCGGCGGTAGCAGATGAGGTCGATCACGACGTCCTTGTTGAACGCCTGCCGGAACTCGAAGGCGAGCCGCGCGACGCGGACCACGGCCTCCGGGTCGTCGCCGTTGACGTGGATGATCGGCGCCTCGATCATGCGCGCCACGTCGGTGGCGTACATCGAGGAGCGCGAGGACTCCGGGGCGGCGGTGAAGCCGACCTGGTTGTTGATCACCACGTGCACGGTGCCGCCGGTGCGGTAGCCGCGCAGCTGCGACATGTTGAGCGTCTCGGCGACGACGCCCTGGCCCGCGAAGGCCGCGTCGCCGTGGAGCGCGACCGGCAGGACCGTGAAGTCCGTGCCGCCCTTGTTGATGATGTCCTGCTTGGCGCGGGCGATGCCCTCCAGGACCGGGTCGACCGCCTCCAGGTGCGAGGGGTTGGCGGCCAGCGAGACCTTGATCTGCT
Organism: Streptomyces sp. NPDC058375; assembly: GCF_042723425.1. Classification (NCBI taxonomy): domain Bacteria; kingdom Bacillati; phylum Actinomycetota; class Actinomycetes; order Kitasatosporales; family Streptomycetaceae; genus Streptomyces; species Streptomyces sp. NPDC058375. Next base: position 5,126 of record NZ_JBHXJG010000118.1, read on the forward strand.
CGCCGTCCAGACCGGTGAAGGTGCCCTCGGCGCCCAGGTGGTACTTGACGTCGCCGGAGCCGTGCATGGAGCGCGGGTCGAGGTTGCCCTCGAACTCCCGGAAGATCTGCGCGTACGACTTGCCGACGATGTTCGCCAGGACGTTGAGGCGGCCGCGGTGGGCCATGCCGATGACGACCTCGTCGAGACGGGCCTCGGCGGCGGAGTCGAGGACGGCGTCGAGCAGCGGGATGACGGACTCGCCGCCCTCCAGCGAGAACCGCTTCTGGCCGACGTACTTCGTCTGCAGGAAGGTCTCGAACGCCTCCGCGGCGTTCAGCCGGCGCAGGATGCGCAGCTGCTCCTCGCGCTCGGGCTTCGGACGCGGGCGCTCGACCCGGTCCTGGAGCCACTTGCGCTGCTTCGGGTCCTGGATGTGCATGAACTCGATGCCGGTGGTGCGGCAGTACGACTCACGGAGCACGCCGAGGATGTCGCGGAGCTTCATCATCGTCTTGCCGGCGAACCCGCCGACCGCGAACTCCCGCTCCAGGTCCCACAGGGTGAGGCCGTGCTCGGTGATGTCGAGGTCGGGGTGCTTGCGCTGGTGGTACTCCAGCGGGTCGGTGTCGGCCATGACGTGGCCGCGGACCCGGTAGGAGTGGATCAGCTCGAAGACCCGCGCGGCCTTGGTGACGTCGTCGTCGTGCGAGGCGTCGATGTCCTTGAGCCAGCGGACCGGCTCGTAGGGGATGCGCAGCGCCTTGAAGATCTCGTCGTAGAACTCGTTCTCGCCGAGCAGCAGCTGGGACAGGACGCGCAGGAACTCGCCGGAGGCGGCGCCCTGGATGACCCGGTGGTCGTAGGTCGACGTGAGCGTCATGACCTTCGAGATGCCGAGCTTGTTGAGGGTGTCCTGCGAGGTGCCCTGGAACTCCGCCGGGTAGTCCATCGCGCCGACACCCATGATGAGGCCCTGACCGGGCATCAGGCGGGGCACCGAGTGGACGGTGCCGATGCCGCCGGGGTTGGTCAGCGAGGCGGTGACGCCGGAGAAGTCGTCCATGCCGAGCTTGCCGATGCGGGCGCGCCGGACGATGTCCTCGTACGCCTGCCAGAACTCGAAGAAGTTGAGCGTCTCGGCCTTCTTGATGGCCGCGACGACCAGCTGGCGGTCGCCGTTCGGCTTCACCAGGTCGATGGCCAGACCGAGGTTGACGTGCTCCGGCTTGACGAGGGTGGGCTTGCCGTCCCTCGTAGCGAAGGAGTAGTTCATCGACGGCATGGCCTTGAGGGCCTGCACCATCGCGTACCCGATGAGGTGCGTGAAGGAGATCTTCCCGCCGCGGGCGCGCTTGAGGTGGTTGTTGATGACGATGCGGTTGTCGAAGAGCAGCTTCACCGGGACCGCGCGGACGGACGTGGCCGTCGGCAGCTCCAGCGAGGCGTTCATGTTCTTCGCGACGGCGGCCGAGGGACCGCGCAGCGTCACGTACTCCGGGCCTGCCGGGGCCTCGGTGGGCCCGTCCGCCTTCGCCTTGGCGGGCGCGGCTGCGGGCTTCGCGGCCGCGGGCTTCGCCGGTGCGGGGGCGGTCTTGGCCGGGGCCGGGGCGGCCTTGGCCGGGGCCGGCTGCGCGGGGGCGGCCGGAGCAGCGGCGGGCGCGGCCTTCGCCGGAGCCGGAGCGGCTGCCGGAGCAGGCGCGGCCGGGGCGGCGGCCTCGGTCACCGGGGCCCCCGAGGCCCCGGCGCCGGGAGCGGGCTTGTCCGCCGTGCCGGATCCACCCGGCTTGTAGTCGGCGAAGAAGTCCCACCAGGCGCGATCGACCGAACTGGGATCCTGGAGGTACTGCTGGTAGATCTCGTCGACGAGCCATTCATTGGCGCCGAAAGCCGCGGCCGGGTTGGTGCCTGGGCTGGCTTGGTCGGTCGAGATGCTCGAGTTACTGGGGGACTGAGACGACACGGCGGCAACCGCCCTCTTCCGCTTCACAAGGTGATGGACAGCGGAAATCAAGGCTACGCCCCCCGAACCGTTCCTTGCAGGCCGGGCCGGTGCTTCGTCGTGCACATCACATCGAAGGGCGGGTTTCGGCGCAGGAAATGGCGGGAAACAAGCGAGGTTCCACTGCACTTCGGGTACGCAGGGCCCGGGGGCGTGGTCCTGCGACCGCATCCCCTTGAGGTCCCTTGCTGGCTGAACACTGATGAACGTGCCCTTCCGGTTCGACCCTATGCCAACGAGACCGTCAACCGCGCGGCTCGGAGATTCCCGGGAGGGTGACCTGGATCCGGCAGCCCCGAGCGGATTCGGCCACCCCGATGCGGCCGCCGTGCAGATCGACCGCCCAACGCGCGATGGCGAGGCCCAGTCCCGTACCGCCGTCACTGCCCGGACCGTGCGGGGAGGGCGCCTGGCCCCGGTTGAAGCGCTCGAACACCCGGTGGCGCTCGGCCTCCGGGATGCCGGGCCCCTCGTCGATGACTTCCAGCTCCAGCGACTCGGGGTGCGCCCCGCGCCGGGCCAGCACCGTCACCCGGCCGTGCGGCGGGCTGTGCTTGACGGCGTTGTCGATGAGGTTGGCGACCACCTGGTGCAGCCGCTCCGCATCCGCGTGCGCGGTGAGTTCCGGGGGCGAGACGTCCAGATGCAGGTGGACGTCCGTACGGGAGTGATTGCCCGAACCCGACGACAGGCGTCGCTGGGAGGCGGCGAGATTGGCCTCCTTCAGTACGCCCGACAGATACGGCCACACCTCGAAACGGCGTGCCTTGAGTGCCACGACCCCGTTGTCCAGACGCGACAGGTCCAGCAGCGTCTCGACCAGCCGGCCGAGCCGCTCCGTCTGTTTCAGCGCGGTGCGCATCGTCTCGGGGTCGGCGGCGGACACCCCGTCCACCACGTTCTCCAGCACGGCTCTCAGCGCCGCGATGGGGGTGCGCAGCTCATGGCTGACATTGGCGACCAGCTCTTTTCGATGCCGGTCCTCCGCCTCCAGATCGTCCGCCATGCGGTTGATCGTCTGCGCCAGGTCGCCCAGCTCGTCCCGCCGCCCGGCGCCGCTCACCCGGCGGGTGTAGTCGCCGTGCGAGATCGACCGGGCCACCGCTCTCATCTCGTCCAGCGGCGCGGTCAGACCGTGCGCCACGAACTGGGTGATCAGCAGCGTGGCGATCACCGAGAACACGGTGATGAACTGGAACTCGGTCCGGGTCCGCAGGGCGACGATCAGCAGCCCGGTCGTGATGAACACCGAGACCACGACGAGCGTGCCCAGCTTGGCCTTGATGGAGAAGGGCCGCATTCCGGGCCCTGGCCAGGTCATGGCGCCGGAGTCTCCAGGGCGTAGCCCACGCCGTGCACGGTACGGATCCGCTCCGCGCCGATCTTCCGGCGCAGCGCCTTGATGTGGCTGTCGACCGTACGGGTGCCCGAGGCGTCCGCCCAGTCCCACACCTCGGCGAGCAACTGCTCGCGGGAGAGCACGGCGCGCGGGGTGTTGGCGAGGCAGACCAGCAGGTCGAACTCGGTCGGCGTGAGGTGGACGTCCTCGGCGCGGACCCGGACCCGGCGCTGCGCGTGGTCGATCTCCAGCTCACCCAGACGCAGTATCCCGCTGCGCGGGGTGACGGCGGCCAGCGCGGCCCGCTCCACCCGGCGCAGCAGCACGTGCACCCGGGCGGCCAGCTCCCGCATGGAGAACGGCTTGGTCATGTAGTCGTCCGCGCCGACCCCGAGCCCGACCAGCATGTCGGTCTCGTCGTCGCGTGCGGTGAGCATCAGCACCGGCACCGGACGCGATGCCTGCACCCGCCGGCAGACCTCCAGGCCGTCGAAGCCCGGAAGCATGATGTCGAGCACCATCAGGTCGGGCTGCCAGGCCTCGGCCGCGTCCACGGCCGCCGGGCCGTCGAGCGCGGTCTGCACCAGGAAGCCCTCCGCCCGCAGCCGGGCGGAAATGGCGTCGACGATCGTCGCGTCGTCCTCGACCACCAGCACCCGGCGCTGAGCCCCCGGGGTGGCCGCGACGCCGTTGTGGGTGGTGTGTGTCTGTTCCATCGCCCCGCCCCTGCCCGTTCTCGCGGGAGCCATTCCCCCGGAGGCACGGTCTTCGCTCGTGGATTTCGTGGGTGATCCCGTGTGCCGGTCAGCAGCGTAAAGGCAGCGGAGGGCTCCCGGCTACGCAGGGTGTTGCCCCGGGGTCACGAGTTCGGGCGGGGCGAGCAGCCGGATCGTCGGCCTTGTGCCGGTTGGCCCGTGCCACCGCCGGGCCGTGCATACCGGGAGGGGGGTTCAGGCGGCCCGCAGTGCGAGATGGACCACGTCGGGCACACCTCGGGCAACGGCCACTTCTTCCGTCCTAACCCCGCTGAACCCGGCATTCCGCAGCGCCTGCTCGAAGGCGGGCGACGGCTGCGCGGACCAGACGGCGAGCACGCCGCCCGGGGTCAGCCGGTCGTGGCAGTGGGCCAGCCCGGCGGGGGAGTAGAGACTTTCGTTGCCCTCCGTGACGGTCCAGTCGGGCCCGTTGTCGATGTCCAGGCAGAGTGCGTCGTAACGCTCCGTGGTGGTACGGAGGTGGGCCACGAGGTCCGCGTGCAGGATTCCTGCCCGGGGGTCGGCCAGCGCCGCTCCGGAGATCCGGTCCAGGGGCCCCTCCCGGTGCCAGTCCACGATCGCCTGCTCCCGCTCCACGACCACGATCCGTCCCCAGCGCTCCTCCTCGGCGGCCCGCACCAGGGAGAACCCGACGCCGAGGCCGCCGACGAGCACCGATGGGCCGGTCCGCCCGGCGGGCAGGGCGGCCAGTGCGGCGTCGATCAGCAGCCGCTCGGAGCGCCCGTCGGAGGTGTCCATCAGGAAGCAGCCGTTGGCGATGATCTCGAAGTGTTCCCCGCGCTCCCGCAGCACGACCTCACCGAAGGGGCCCACCCGGCGGTCGAGGACGACGGGGGCGTCGGGCAGGCGCACCGGCAGCGATTCCATCGGTTCGTGGGCGGTCGTCGCGGACATGGTGTGGCTCTCCGGTCTCCGGTCGTGGCGGTGGGTGCCCGCCCATCCTGTCCCGCCGCGCGGGGCGAAGGCCAGCGCCTTTCCGGCTCAGGGGAGGGGAACAACTGCCCGCCGTCGAGCGCTGCCGTACGGGGAGGGGTGCCCTGGCGGGAGGTACGGCGGGCGGCCTGATCGCTCAGAGCGAACACGGGCCGGGGAACATTCGGCGACTCACAAGCATTGAGTGCACATAGCTCAACTTGCCTGCCGAAGGGGAGATCATGACTAACGAGTCCCAGGCGTTCACACCGATCGACCTGCCCGTGCTGCCGCTCGACGACGAGGTCGTCCTGCCCGGCATGGTCGTGCCGCTGGACCTGTCCGACACCGAGGTGCGCGCCGCCGTCGAGGCCGCGCAGGCCGCCGCCCGACCCGGCGGCGGCAAGCCCCAGGTGCTGCTGGTCCCGCGGATCGACGGCACCTACACGGGGACCGGTGTCCTCGGCACCGTCGAGCAGGTCGGACGCCTGTCGGACGGTGACCCGGGCGCGCTCATCCGGGCCCGTGACCGGGTCCGCATCGGCGCCGGGACCAGCGGCCCCGGCCGGGCGCTCTGGGTCGAGGGGACCGTGCTGGAGACCGCCGCCCCCGACCCGCTGCCCGGATCCGCCGCCGAGCTGGTCAAGGAGTACAAGGCGCTCGCCACCAGCTGGCTGAAGAAGCGCGGCGCCTGGCAGGTCGTGGACCGGGTCCAGCAGATCGACGACGTCTCCGCGCTCGCCGACAACTCCGGATACTCGCCGTTCCTCACCACCGCCCAGAAGGTCCAGCTCCTGGAGACCGTGGACCCGATCGCCCGGCTGAAGCTCGCCATCCAGTGGCTGAGCGAGCACCTCGCCGAACAGGACGTCGCCGAGTCCATCGCGAAGGACGTCCAGGACGGTGTCGACAAGCAGCAGCGCGAATTCCTGCTGCGCCGCCAGCTCGATGCCGTACGCAAGGAGCTCTCCGAGCTCAACGGCGACCCGGAGGACGAGTCCGACGACTACCGGGCCCGCGTCGAGGCCGCCGACCTGCCCGAGCACGTCCGGACGGCCGCGCTCAAGGAGGTCGAGAAGCTGGAGCGGTCCAGCGACCAGTCCCCCGAGGGCTCCTGGATCCGCACCTGGCTGGACACCGTCCTCGAACTGCCGTGGACCGAGCGGACCGAGGACGCCTACGACATCCGCGGCGCCCAGGAGATCCTGGACGCCGAGCACGCCGGCCTCGCCGATGTGAAGGAACGCATCACCGAGTACCTCGCGGTGCGCAAGCGGCGTGCCGACCGGGGGCTGGGTGTGGTGGGCGGCCGCCGTGGCGGGGCGGTGCTCGCCCTCGTCGGCCCGCCCGGCGTCGGCAAGACCTCGCTCGGCGAGTCCGTCGCGCACGCCATGGGCCGCAAGTTCGTCCGCGTCGCGCTCGGCGGCGTCCGGGACGAGGCGGAGATCCGCGGCCACCGGCGTACGTACGTCGGCGCGCTCCCCGGCCGGATCGTGCGGGCCATCAAGGAGGCCGGTTCGATGAACCCGGTCGTCCTGCTCGACGAGATCGACAAGGTCGGCTCCGACTTCCGGGGCGACCCGGCCGCCGCCCTCCTCGAAGTCCTCGACCCGGCGCAGAACCACACCTTCCGCGACCACTACCTGGAGGTCGAGCTCGACCTCAGCGACGTGGTCTTCCTGGCCACGGCCAACGTGCTCGAAGCCATCCCGGAGGCCCTGCTCGACCGCATGGAGCTGGTCCGCCTCGACGGCTACACCGAGGACGAGAAGGTCGTCATCGCCCGGGACCACCTGCTCCCGCGCCAGCTGGAGCGAGCGGGTCTGGAGAAGGACGAGGTCGCCCTGGAGGAGTCGGCGCTGCGCAGACTGGCCGGCGAGTACACCCGCGAGGCGGGTGTACGGAATCTGGAGCGGTCGGTGGCCCGGCTGCTCCGCAAGGTCGCGGCCCAGCACGAACTGGGCGACCGCGAGCTGCCGTTCACGGTGACCGATGCCGATCTGCGCGGTCTGATCGGCCGGCCGCACCACGTGCCCGAGTCCGCCCAGGACCCGGCCGAGCGCCGCACCGCCGTGCCGGGCGTGGCCACCGGGCTCGCGGTGACCGGGGCAGGCGGTGACGTCCTCTTCGTCGAGGCGTCGCTCGCCGACCCGGAGACCGGGGCGTCCGGACTGACCCTGACCGGTCAGCTCGGCGACGTCATGAAGGAGTCGGCGCAGATCGCGCTGAGCTTCCTGCGGTCGCACGGCGCGGAGCTGGAGCTGCCGGTGGCGGACCTCAAGGACCGGGGTGTGCACATCCACTTCCCGGCGGGCGGCATCCCGAAGGACGGCCCGAGCGCCGGCATCACCCTGACGACGGCCCTGGCCTCGCTGCTCTCCGGACGCCTGGTCCGTACGGATGTCGCGATGACCGGTGAGGTGTCGCTGACCGGACGGGTGCTGCCGATCGGCGGCCTCAAGCAGAAGCTGCTGGCCGCCCACCGGGCGGGCATCACCACCGTGGTGATCCCCCAGCGCAACGAGGCCGACCTGGACGACGTCCCGGCCGAGGTGCTGGAGAAGCTGGACGTCCACCCGGTCACCGACGTCCGCCAGGTGCTGGAGATCGCCCTCAGCCCGGCCTCGGCCCGGACCGAGGACAGGGCAGGGGAGAAGATCCCGGCCGCGGCCTGAGCGCCACGCTGTGACGGACGCGGCGACAGGTGCGCGACCGGTACGGACGGCCCGCTCCCGAGTCAACGGGGGCGGGCCGTTCCGCATGCCGTGGTGGTCGGCCGGGGCGCTCAGGGGCGGTAGATCGTGCCCGGCTGCGGCTCGGCGGGGGCCATTAGCTCGGGGACGGTCACCAAGGTGTAGCCGTCCTTCTGGAGCGCGTCGATGATCCCGGGCACGGCGGGGACGGTGCCCTGGTAGATGTCGTGCAGCAGGATGACGCCGTCCTTGCCCGCCTGGTCCAGGATCCGCTTCCTGATCAGCGCGGAGTCGTTCGTCGAGTAGTCCTTGGCGGTGGCGCTCCACAGCACCTGGGAGAGGCCCAGGTCCTTGCTGATCTCCGAGACGGTGTCGTCGGTGCGGCCCTGCGGCGGGCGCATCAGCCGGGGCTTCTTGCCGGTGATCTTCTCGATGGCCACCTGGGTCTTCTCCAGCTCGGCCCGTATCTCGTCCGGCTTCCGGTCGGTCAAGACCTGGTGCGTCCAGGTGTGGTTGGCGACCTCGTGGCCCTCGTCCTCGATGCGCTGCACCACCTCGGGGTGCTTGACGACGTGGTGCTTGCCCAGCAGGAAGAAGGTGGCGTGCACCTTCTTCTCCTTGAGGATGTCCAGCAGCCTCGGCGTGTCCTCGCCCGGACCCGCGTCGAAGGTCAGGGCGATGCACTTGGCCTTGCGGCAGTCCGCCGGACCGAACGCGCCCTTGGCGTCCGAAGCGGCCTCCCCGCGTGCCGAGCCGGGCGCGGTCGTGTCCATCGAGCAGCCGCTCAGCGTCAGTGTGAGCGCCGTCACCAGCGCCGCAGCCAACCCCACCCCGGTCGACGGCATCTTTCCGGGCACGACACATCACTCCTCTGTGCGGAAAATCCGCACAGGTGTGCGGTGCGGCGATGACTATACATAGTGCGTATACATCGAGTGCATAGTGGGGTTCGAGGTGCCGGGAGGCCCTGGATCCGGGGCGGGGCTGACGTCGGTGGTCCGCTCCTGCGAAATACTGGCCGAGCTGCGGCGTCGACCGGTCGCGGCGGAAGCTTTCATCGGCAGGAAACCGTACGAGGGGTACTGACGTGCGCGGGAGCGACAGCGAGCCGGAGCCGGGCACGCCGGGCGGCAGCGATCCGGGGCCGGGCACGCCGGACGGGAAAGGTGCCGATCACGAATTTCTGGCGCTGGAGCGTGAGTTGGCCGTGTTTCTGCGCCGGGCGCGCGCCAGCTCGGGCGAGATGGCCCGGGAGGTCCACCCCGAACTGGAGCCCGCCGCCTACGGCCTGCTCGTCCGCCTGGAGGCGGCGGGCCGGCAGCGGGCCACCGAGCTGGCCGCCTACTTCGGCGTCGGCAAGGCCACCATGAGCCGCCAGCTCCACTCGCTGGAGAACCTCGGTCTGGTGGCCCGCGAACCCGACCCGGCCGACGGGCGCGCCTGGCTCGTCCACCTCACCGACGACGGCCTGGCCCGTTTCCGCAGTGTCCGGGACGCCCGCCGCGGGCGCTACGTACGCAAGCTGGCCGACTGGGACCGGGCCGAGGTCGCCGAGCTGGCCCGGCTCCTGCACCAGCTGAACACCCGCGCCGAAAGCTGACCCGACGCCGGCCCCCGCGCCGGCTTCCGGCTGTCGGTCCAACTCCTCCAGGGGCGCGGTCCGTCAGTCCAGCTCCACCAGGAGCGCGGTCGCGTCGTCGTGCGTCTTGCCGCGCCCCAGCCGTACGCGCCCGGCCGCCGCGTCAGCCTCCTCCAGCTCCCGCACCCGGTCGATCAGCCCCTGCGGCCCCGCCTTCCGCAGCAGCCCCAGCGTGCCCGCCCAGTCGCCCTCGCCGAACACCTCCGTCCAGCGGGCCGCGCCGTCCGTGAGCGCGGCGATGGCCCGGACGCCGGCCGCCGGGGCGCTGCCCGTCACCGCGCGCGAGGCCACCGCGGGATCGGCGGCGGCCGTGAAGAAGCCGCCCTCCCTGTTGCGCACCGTGGCGTCGGCGATCTCGTTCGAGGCGAGCGAGCCCGGCGGCAGCCGGGTCAGCCGGTCGTCGAGGACCGCTCGGACCGCGCCGTCGCGGGACTCCAGCAGCAGGACCGCGTCGGACAGCACCAGGTACTCGACCGCGCGTTCGCTCCAACGTGCCAGAGCCACCGTCGCCTGAGGCGTACGTACGTGAGAAAGGTCACAGGTTGCCCGATGGGCGTCGGCTGTACGGGAGATGGCCGCGGCCAGGATCTCGGCCAGGGTCAGGTCGGGGCGGGAACCGGACAGTTCCACCAGCGCGCCGCCCAGCCGTGCGGTGAACCACGGGACCGAGTGCACACAACCGTCGTCCCCGCGCGGCGGCGTGACACCGTCGAGCAGGACCAGCACACCGCCCTGGCCGGACGAGGGAAGGGCCCCCGAGGCCCAGTCCTCGTTGGGGCGTTCGGGGCTGCCGGGCGCGGTGGCGAGTTCGATGCGCATACCGCCAGTCTGCACGAGCCCTTCACCCTCCCCGCACGCGCCCGAAGATGGCCTGTACCAGCAGGTCAACGCGGGCGCGCCAGGCGGAAGGAGCGGCTCCGAACCGGGTGCGGGCGGGCATCCTGCCAAAGGCGGAGCGGAAGTTCCACCCCGTGGTCCACGCATGGTCAGGGGTGCGCCTGGGGAGACTTGTTCGCCAACTCCAGAGTGATGTTCACTCCTTCGAGTGGCGGAGCGGTTGATGCGCGCCCCCCTCTCAAAAGCGCTGGAATGGTCGGAAGCCGTACCAGGAGCGGGGCGCCCTTCCATGTGACCGTGCGTCACCTCTGCTTCAAGGGTGGACGAGTCAAGATTGCGAGCACCGGTGCAGAAGAAGCGGCCGCGGAGCAAGGGCACGACGCGCGACGGTTCCGGGGCGACGCCTCCGGCACCCGGTGCGGAGAAGCGGACCGTGCGGGTGCGCAGCCGACTGGTCGCCGGGGTCGCGGTCGTCGGCGTCATCGTCGTGGCGGCGGGCGCCCCCGCCGTGCTCGGGGCCTCCGGCGATCTGAACGAGTCCCAGCGGCTGGTCACCCTTGCCGAGCTGAACCAGCAGGCGGTCACCCTCGGGCACTCCCTCGCGGACGAGCGTGACGCCGTCACCGCGTACATCGCCGACGGCCGCAACGAGGAAGCCGACGGCGGCGACGGCGCGAAGGACCGCGTCGCCCGCTCCACCCGCGTCGACCAGCAGATCGACGAGATCCACGAGGCGGCCCCCGCGGCCCTGCGCCGCGACCTCTCGACGGTCCCCTCCCTGCGCCGCTCCGCCCTGACCGGCAAGGGCTCGGCCCTGGAGGCGCACCAGGCGTACTCCGACCTCATCGCCAAGCTCCACGGCATCGCCGCCGAACTGGCCGAGAAGACCCCGCCGCGCGCCGCCGACGCCACCCGGGCCCCGCTCACCCTCGGCGGCGCCTCCGAACAGGCCTCCGCCACCCGCGGGCTCCTCCTCGCCGCGCTCGCCGTACCGAGCCCGGAGCCCACGGCCCCGCAGACCGACCCGTTCACCGGGCTGCCCGTACAGACCCAGGACGAGGGCGTCGCCCGGGCCGACCGCGAACGCGACGAGCTGAGCGGCGCCGCCCAGCAGGCCCGCGTACGGGAGCTGGCAGCGCTCGCCGAATTCGACCAGGCGGCGGACCCCGAGGCCCGCGACAAGCTCTCCGCGACCGTCACCGGATCCGAGGTCAACGACGCGGAGAAGTACCTCACCCGCCTCACCGACCGCCCCGAGCTCTCGGACGCGGAGCGCCGGGTCGACCCGGCCAAGCTGGAGGCCGCGCTCTCCGCCCGCGTCGACCGGATGCGCAGCGTCGAGTCCGCGCTGACCACCGGCCAGGTCCAGCACCTGGAGGGCCTGCGCGACGACGACGTCACCGCCCTCGAACTGGCCATCGCCCTGCTCGGCGGCTGCTTCCTGCTCGCCGTCGGCGTCTCCACCGCCGTCGCCCGCACCCTCACCCAGCCGCTCGCCGTCCTGCGCATCGGCGCCGCGCGCCTGGCCGAGGACCCCGAGAACGCCGAACCGGTCCGCTACACCGGCCGCAATGACGAGTTCGCCCAGGTCGTCCGGTCGATGAACACCCTGCACGGCCGGCTCACCGACCTCCACCAGGGCCTCGGCGGGCGCGTCGAGAGCCTCACCGCGGAGCGCTCCGGTCTCATCAAGAGCCGGGAATCCCTGGCTCGGCAGCGGACCGAACTCCAGGAGCGGACCGCCGAGCTGACCACCCAGCTGGGACAGCTCAAGAACACGGTCCACCACACGTTCGTCAACCTCTCGCTGCGCACCCTCGGCCTCGTCGAGCGGCAGCTCGGCGTCATCGAGGGCCTGGAGGAGCGCGAGCAGGACCCGGAACGCCTCGCCACCCTCTTCAAGCTCGACCACATGGCCACGGTCATGCGCCGCCACAGCGAGAACATGCTCGTCCTCGCGGGCGCCGAGCACGGCCACGGCCACGCCGGGCCGATCCCCCTGGTCGACGTGGCGCGCGCCGCCGTCAGCGAGATCGAGCGGTACGAGCGGGTCACCATCCAGTCCCTGCCGCCGCACGCCCAGATCGCCGGGTTCGCCGCCGATGACCTGTCCCACCTCCTGGCCGAACTCCTGGAGAACGCCACCTCCTTCTCGCCGCCCGACTCCCATGTCGAGCTGTCCGGCTGGCTGCTGGAGAGCGGCGAGGTGATGCTCTCCGTGTCGGACGAGGGCATCGGCATGTCGACCGTCCGGATGGACGAGCTGAATGCCAGGCTGGCGGACCCGGCCTCGTTCGAGGTCGGTGAGCAGAATGCAGACGGCGCCGGACTCGGTCTCCAGGTGACGTCGTTGCTGGCCGCCCGGCACGGGGTGCGGGTCCAGCTGCGTGAGCAGAAGGGAAGTGGAGTGACGGCCGTCGTCGTCCTGCCGCAGGCCCTGCTGCCCAAGACCCTGCCCGCCGCAACCCCGCCCGCCGTGCAACTGCCCGGCGACGCGCCCACGCTCAACCTCCCGGGCTCGGTGGCGGAGGCCAACTCCAACGCACTGCCGAGCCGTTCACCGCTGCCGGCCGCGCTGCCCGAGCCGGGTACGCCCGCCGGGGCGGGGCCGACGCCGGCCCCGGCCCCGGAGCCGGAGCCGGAGGCGACCTCGGAGGCCGAGCCGGCCGAGTCGGCCGCGGAGGGCGCGCCGGACCTCGACACGGAGAACGCCCAGGAGCCGGTGACTGAGGCGCTGCCCGCCGCCGACCCCATGATCGCCGCCGCCGAGCGGACGATCCGCGAGAACGCCGAAGCCGAGACCGGATCGGAGTCCGGGTCCGAGCCTGAGACCGCGTCCGACTCTGCCCCCGAGACCGGCACCGACACCGAGGCCGACGCCGAGGCCGACGCCGAGATCACGATGCAGGTCCGGCTGCCGAAGCCGCCCTCTGCGCCGGTGGTCCCGGAGGAACAGGCAGCCCCTTCCGCCCCGCCCGCCCCCGCGCCCCCCGGCCCGTACGCCATCGGCCCCGACCGCCACGAGCGCCCGGCCGACACCGCCCCCGGAGACCAGGACCCGTACGGGCCCGCGTTCCGCCCCGAGCCCCGCGCCGAAGCGGCGGGAGCGGCCGGAGCAGCCGGAGCAGCCGGAGCAGCCGGAGCAGCCGAGGCGACCGGAGCAGTCGGAGCGGTCGACGCCCCCGCCGACACCGTCCCCGCCCCCCGCCGCCCCGAGGCCGGCCGTGTCACCGACAAGGGGCTGCCGAAGCGCACCCCCAAGGTGGCACGGCCCGACGCGACCCCCGCCCCCGGCCGCACCGGCAGCCTCGACCGGGACGCCCTGCGCCGCCGGCTCGGCAGCTTCCACCAGGCGGCCAAGGAAGGCCGGCGCGACGTCGAGGCGGAGATCGCCGAGACCGGCGGCATCGCCGTCGCCGGCCCCGGAGGCGTACCCACCGACCGCACCGGGCACGAGACCACCACCGCACACGCCACAGGCGCCGCACAGGACACACGGAACGAAGCGACGGGGGACACAGTCGAGGAGGCACGCAGTTGACTGCGCCCAGCACATTCGGGCTGAGTACCGAGGCCCGGAACCTTCACTGGTTGCTGAGCAATCTCGTGGAGGAGGTGCCAGGGGTCCACTCGGTCACCGTCGTCTCGTCCGACGGCCTGATGCTGCTCTCCTCCGACCCCGGCCGTCACGAGGCGAAGGCCGCCGGACCGTCGGACGGCCCCAAGGGATCCAGCGCCGACCTGGCCACGATCGTCTCCGGCATCGGTTCGCTGACCGTCGGAGCCGCGAAGCTGATGGACGGCGGCGGCGTCAAACAGACGATGGTCGCCATGGACGAGGGCAGCGTCTTCGTGATGTCGATCAGCGACGGCTCGCTCCTCGGCGTCCACGCCACCCCGGACTGCGACATGAGCGTCGTCGCGTACCACATGGCCCTCTTCGTCGGCCGGGCCGGACACGTCCTCACCCCCGAACTCCGCAGTGAGCTGCGCAAATCGATGGAGAGCGCCCAGTGACCACCGCCGCCGCCGAACCCGCCCCCCGCCTCCCCGTCCGCGGGGCCGACAAGCGCCCCGCCCGGGTCCGCCCGTACTCCCTCACCGGCGGCCGCACCCGGTTCGGGCACGTCCTGCTGGTCGAGACGTTCGTCGCGGCCCTCGAAGCACCCGACGAGCGCCGCGAACTCACCAACGGCAACCTCGCCTCGCGGGTCATGCCGGAGCTCCGGGCCATCGTCGAACTCTGCCGCCGCATGCGTACGGTCGCGGAGATCTCGGCCCTGTTGAAGATGCCGCTCGGAGTCGTCCGGGTGCTGCTCAGCGACCTGGCCGACCAAGGAAAGATCCGCGTGTACGGAACCGGTCACGGCACCGGTCAGCCCGACCGCGCACTGCTCGAAAGGGTGCTCAATGGACTCCGCCGTCTCTGAGGCGACGCTCTTCGCCCCTCGTCAGTCGGCCGGGCCCCGGGAAGAGGCGTCACGGCCCGTGGACCAGACCGAGGAGTCACTCCAGGCCTGGCAGCTCGACCACACGCGCGCGCCCACCGCCACCAAGATCGTGGTGGCGGGCGGATTCGGCGTCGGCAAGACGACGTTCGTCGGCTCGGTCTCCGAGATCACGCCGTTGCAGACCGAAGCCATGATGACCCAGGCCAGCGAGGAGACCGACGACCTCTCCGCGACGCCGGAGAAGACCACCACGACGGTGGCCATGGACTTCGGCCGCCTCACCCTCGACGACGACCTCGTCCTGTACGTCTTCGGCACCCCGGGCCAGCAGCGCTTCTGGTTCATGTGGGACGACCTGGTGCGCGGGGCGATCGGCGCGGTCGTCCTCGCCGACACCCGGCGTCTTGAGGACTGCTTCCCGGCGCTCGACTACTTCGAGACCTGCGGCCTGCCCTACATCGTGGCGGTCAACCACTTCGAGGGGACGCCCGGTTACGAGGCGGAGGACGTCAGGGAGGCCCTGACCGTACCGTCGCAGGTGCCCATAGTGATCATGGACGCGCGTAACAGGATCACCGTCGTCGAGTCTCTGCTGGCCCTGGTGGGCCATGCTCTCGACGTCACGCCTGCCTGACGCCTCGAATCAGAAACGACGGATCACGGAGAGCCGCGATGCGGAAGATACTCATAGTCGGAGCCGGCCAGTCCGGGCTCCAGCTGGCCCTCGGGCTGCAGTCCAAGGGTTACGAAGTCACCCTGATGTCCAACCGCACCGCCGACGAGATCCGCACCGGCCGGGTCATGTCGACGCAGTGCATGTTCCACACCGCGCTCCAGCACGAGCGGGACTACCAGCTGAACTTCTGGGAGTCCCAGGCCCCGAAGATCGAGGGCCTCGGCGTCTCCGTCGCCGGCCCCGACTCCTCCCGCGCCATCGACTGGGTCGGCAAGCTGGACGGGTACGCCCAGTCCGTCGACCAGCGCGTGAAGATGGCCGGCTGGATGGAGACCTTCGCCCAGCGCGGCGGTCAGCTCGTCATCCACGGCGCGGCCGTCTCCGACCTGGACTACTTCTCGCGCACCTACGACCTGGTGGTGGTCTCGGCCGGCAAGGGCGAGCTGGTCTCCATGTTCGGCCGGGACGCGGCCCGTTCGCCGTTCGACGCCCCGCAGCGCGCGCTGGCCGTGGCGTACGTCCACGGGATGGGCCCGCGCCCGGAGCACCCGGAGTTCGACGCGGTCCGCTGCAACCTGGTGCCGGGCGTCGGCGAGCTGTTCGTCATGCCGACGCTCACCACCTCCGGCCGCGCCGACATCCTCTTCTGGGAGGGCATCCCCGGCGGCCCGCTCGACGCCTTCCAGGGCATCAAGGACCCCTCCGAGCACCTGGCGAAGACGCTGGAGCTGATGGAGAAGTTCACGCCGTGGGAGTACGCCCGCGCCACGAAGGTCGAGCTGACCGACGCCAACGGCACCCTCGCCGGCCGCTACGCACCCACGGTCCGCAAGCCGATCGGCCGGCTGCCCGGCGGCGGTCTGGTCCTCGGCGTCGCGGACGTCGTCGTGGCCAACGACCCGATCACCGGCCAGGGCTCCAACTCGGCCTCCAAGTGCGCGAACGCGTACCTGGACTCGATCATCGAGCACGGTGAGAAGGAGTTCGACGCGGCGTGGATGCAGTCCACGTTCGACCGTTACTGGGAGACCGCGCAGCACGTCACGAAGTGGACCAACGCGATGCTCGGCGTCCCGCCGGAGCACGTGCTGAACCTGATCGGCGCCGCCGGCCAGCTCCAGCCGGTCGCGGACCGCTTCGCCAACGGGTTCAACGACCCGGCGGACTTCGACAACTTCTTCTTCGAGCCCGAGAAGACGAACGCGTACCTGGCATCGGTCTCCGGAGCCTGATCCGCGTCAGCGCTTCGGCGGCCGGACCCGCACCGC